>NZ_JBIDFB010000005.1:0-158645 GCF_046635565.1 Gilliamella sp. BG7
CGATTAACTCTTGTTCTTGTGGACTGCGATTATCTTTTGTTTTAAATGAGCCACTTTGGCTTGCTTGCGTTATCCAATGGTTCAATGCTGATGGTGTCAAATCATATTCTGCAATGATTTCACTATGTGATTTATATGTTGATAAAGACTGACCATTTGGTGTTTAAAATCGTTATTGAATGTCGTCTTTTGTGTTTAATCTTATTCATATTTGCTCCTTTTTTAGTTGTGATAAGTTTACCTTACCCCTTAAAAAAGTTGTATGATTTAGTGTAGCCGATCCAATATCGATCCCCAAGGACGGTATCGGGTTAAATTTAACTTTGATTTAAAAGCGTGGAAAAGTGGCACGGAAAGCTTATGGCTACGCTTAGCCAAACCGTATGCGGGCAACGCCTATGGCTTTCACTTCCCGTTAATTGACGGCACCGAAGTGGCCATCGCCTTTATGCAAGGCAATCCTGATAGGCCGTATGTTGCCCATGCGATGCATGATAGTGTTCCACCACCATTAACAAACACCGCAATGTCATTCGCACCCCCGCCAATAACAAACTACGCATGGATGATAAACGTGGGCAAAAGCATATCAAACTGGCTATTGAATACGGCAAAAGCCAACTTAATATTGGTCACTTAGTTAACGAAAAAAAAACAACCCCGCGGTGAAGGTTTTGAACTACGCACTGATGAATGGGGGGCGATTGCTGCCAATAGAGGCCTATACTTAACCACCCAAACCCAGCCCAAAGCGCAAGGCAAACAGCTCGATATGCAAGCGGCAATAAGCCAACTTGAAAATGCTCTCTCGATTGCAAAATCCCTACAAACGCCACCCAGTCCGAGTCGCACAGCGCCAATACCGACAGCCAAGAGCAACTTAAAGCTAACTTAACTCAGCTAACCCAAAGTGGCCTATTAGCCTATGCGCAAGAAGGTATCGCCCTAACCAGCCCTGAAAACATCCAACTATCGACAGCTAACAGTTTCACCTTAACCAGTGAAGACCAAACCGACATCAACGTCTTAAAAAACGTCACCCTCTCATCGGGCGAGGTGTTTGGCTTATTTGCCCAACAAACAGGCATGAAACTATTTGCCAACCAAGGTGATATTGAGGTACAAGCCCAAAACGCCAACCTCAATATGGCCGCCAAGCAAGATATCAAAGTAGATAGCGTGAATGGTAAGGTGACCATTACCGCCAAAGACAACCTCACCTTTATTTGTGGTGGCTCTTATATCAAAATCAGCAGCGAAGGCATTGAACTGGGCACACAGGATAATGTTTATCTTAAGTGTAATGTGATGCAAAAGGTGGGGCCGCAACCCAATCTAAAACAATTAGATTAAATTCAAGTGAACTGAATGTAAAACGCTGTGCAGAAACCGATTAAAAATGATTACTGAATTAAATAATCAAAATAACTTTAACAAATATCGCTATTTACTAGTCGATAATTTAGTGTCACTTAATTCAATAAACCCATTGTCACACGACTCATTAGTGAATCAATTTGGTGAAGAAAAACTATTTGGTGAACATAAACTCACTCAGGTATTACGTACCGATTTAGATTATGATCCAAGCATATACCCAACACTAATTAAACTGGCAGAGCCCAATGAATTTTTAGACAGTCCGATCCTTGATGAAATTGGTAAACAGGCTGAAATCGAATGTTTTTGGTCAAAGCGTTATATTTGCGCTTATATTGTTAGCCCCCTTAAACCGTCGATATTGGCAAAACAGTTGATAGCTATAGGTAATAACATCGCTAAAATATTGCAACAGCCTTATTATCCTTTCTTTGAACCGTTTCGTATGCAATTTTTGCACGAAGTTGCTACCAACCAAGACACCGCATGACTAAAATCGCAATTTGCTCAAATTGAAAACTATTATTATCCGTCCATTCATGCTGGGCAGTTTGTTCGTTTCACGGCCGATAGTGAACTTGAAACGCAAGACCGTTGGAGCACTCATTATTGTCAGCGCTTAAAAAGCTTAAGGTACCAAACTGCTTTTACTCAGCATCCTAAAGTACTTGAGCAAATTGCCAAAGCGCAAAAAGAGCCGAGCACATTATCAAAACACATTATTGACGCCAATATTAACCTTGAAAACCAATTACTTTCTATTAACGAATAAGACAAGCATTAAAGAGTGTAAGATGAAAAAAAACAGCAAACACCGCGATAGAAAATAAAAATGAAGCAGCCGGTCGTTGCCTTGCCTGTGAACGAATAGGATTACAGGTCTTTTTACTGCGTCAAGCAGTGATAAAAACAAAATTAAATAAAATTAAACAGGTTAACCAGACTTATCAAGAACTGGCGGATTATACTAAAACATTAGATGTAGGAAAACGCCGAGTTGTTTATACTTCATGGTTAAAATAATCATCTAAAAAATCATAAGGCGTTTTTCCAAAAATCACTTTATGCGGTTTAACGGTATTATAAAAATTAATAAAGCGTTTAGCCAAATCAGTGACCGTTATTTTTTCTTTATGATATAAACGCCATATCTATTATCTGCGATAAGGCGTTAGTTTTGTTTTTTTTATGTATATTCATTACAGTAGTTTCTCAAATTACTGTAAACAACGCTAATAAATCCTACACATTGTTTGATGCAATTTATCATATACAGCTAATAATTTTTGGTGCATTTCAAACTGTTCTAGATTGTTATTGGTCTGTTTTTCGATTTTCTTATAATCAGCTAAATCAAAAAATATTTTGTCACCATTAGCGTATTGCCACATATCATCAACACAAGTTTTACCATACATTTTATTAAATGCGGCTTGATAATTATTAAACTGATTTTTGTCTCGTTGTAAAATAAAATTAACTAATGTCTGTAAACAACGATAAGCATGATTGCGTGATGGCGTGAATATAGACTTGTTCATTTCAATCGTCCAATCAATCCACTGTTGTGCTTGTATTAAGTCTTTGCCTGCCAATGCCAGCATTGCTTTTAACTCGCCAATGCGAAGAGTTAACCAAGCATTATCGTTACCTGTTGCTATGCCTAGCAGTTCGCGAATTCGAGCATAATCATCAAGCCCTTCATCATCAAGCTGTTCAATAATTGCTAGGTACTGTTTAGCTGTACGTTTTTGGTAAGGTAATGACAAAATAAGCTCTCGTAATCCAATAGCCATATTGCTATTGGCAATTATAAGATCTTCAGGAGGATAAATTTCAGACATACCAACGGCCAGAATTCGGCAAGCATATACACCAAGGTGTTCGTAGTCCATAATTAACACTTCAGTATTATGGCGGGTAAAAATATCCATCAAATTAGCAAATTCTTGCTCAGTTGAACCGGAAAAGTCCCAATCGACAAATTCGTAATCTGTTTGCTCATTAAATAGATCCCATGAAATCAAACCGCTTGAATCAATAAAATGCGTTTCTAAATTGCTAAGGTCGGCAATATCATCATTATCAAAACTTGGAGGTGAAAACACATCAAGATCTTTTAAACTGCGTCCTTGTAGTAATTCTGTTACTGTTCTTTCAAGCGCAACGCCAAAATTTGGATGCGCACCAAATGAGGCGTAACACGTTCCATTTTGTGGATTAAATAACACTACACAAATAACCGGAAACTCGCCACCCAATGAAGCATCAAAACAATAAAGCGGAAATCCTTCATTTTCAAGTGCATCAATTGCAGCTAAAACGGTGAGGTAACGGTTAATCACTTCAGTTGGGATAATTGGTAAGCTAATGCCTTCGGCTATAATCTTATTTTTAGTATAACGCTCAAAAATTTCAGATAATCCTTGTACTCGAGCCTCATTACGAGTATTACCGGCTGACATTCCATTAGAGGCATATAAATTAGCAATTAAATTAACTGGCACATAAATAGTTTTTTTGTCAGACTGCTGTTCAAATGGTAAAGCGCAGATACCTCGATCACCATTACTTGATTGTAAATCAATTAAATCTGTTGCACTCAATTCCTGATTAGGATCATAAAACTTAAGTAGTTCTTTGGATAATAGTCCTTTAGGTAGGGAATTATCTTCAGGAATAGTGAACCATTTTTCACTTGGATAATGCACAAAATCGGCATTCGCTATTTGCTTTCCTAAGTAAAAATCTGAAAAAAAGTAATTGGTTGATAACCGTTCAAAATACTCTCCTAAAGCCGATGCTAATGCCGCCTTTTTGCTTGCGCCTTTACCATTAGCAAAGCACAATGGACATTTAGTATTTTGAATATGCACTGACCACACATTAGGTACCGGATTTAGCCAAGAAGTTTCTTTTACTTCTAAATCATATTTTGCTAATTGCTGCTGAAAATAGTTGATCGAATCTTCAAGAGCAGCATCTTTACCGGGGATATAAGTTTTCATAAGTTAATCTCAAAATAATTTTATGTTATAATTTTTTGCATTTACCGCTTTCAATAATTTATCACTTTATACGCAAATATAAAAAAATAGAAGTAATAAAATTAATCCACATAAATAAGGAAATAAAATGAACAAAAAAATAGATTTTAAAAATCTTACCATTAAAGACTTATTCTGCTTTGATAAAATGTTAACACCTTCATTTATTACTATCGTGTATTGGATTGCATTAATTATTATTGGCTTTAGTGCATTCACTATAATACTAAGTAGTTTTGCTTTATTTACTTATAGTTTTACCGCCGGTTTATTTACCTTTTTTACTGGCATTATTACCTTTGTTGTAGGATTTATTTCAACTCGTATTGGTTTTGAATTGATTTGTGTGCTATTTAATATTAATCACAATATTCAAAAATTAGCTAACGAAAAAACAGACTCCGAAAAAAAAGAAGAATCGTCTAGCATCAATACTATTAATTAATATCATTGATTTAACTATATAGACTAAAAAAGCGGGAACTGATTCCCGCTTTTTTTCTTTTGTTTTAAGCTGCATATTTTTAAATCAAAATAATCTATTAACCAGCATTAAGCTCGCTAAGTGGCCACCTTGGCCTAACATTGATTGCTAAATCTGAATATTGCTCTGCTTTTAAATGAAGCATCCCAGCGTAAGCAATCATGGCACCATTATCAGTACAAAATTCAAGCCTTGGATAATAAACCTGCCCTTTTCGCTGATGCATCAATTCAGTTAATTTAGTTCGCAATGTTTTGTTAGCACTTACCCCACCGGCAACTACTAAATTTTTAAACCCAGTTTGATTAAGTGCCCGTCTTGATTTAATCACCAATGTATCGACCAAAGCGTCTTCAAACGCTCTAGCAATATCAGCTTTAGTTTGTGCATCAATAATATGATTATCACTATACTGATGAATTATATTAGCTGCTGCTGTTTTAAGGCCTGAAAAACTAAAATCAAGCCCAGGACGATCAGTCATTGGCCTAGGAAAATGGAATCGCGCTCCACTACTCTGTTCAGCCAATTTTGATAATTTTGCGCCACCGGGATAATCTAAACCAAGCAATTTGGCTGTTTTATCAAAAGCTTCTCCTGCAGCATCATCAATTGACTCTCCAATAAGTTCATATTTACCAATACCAGTCACACTAATAAGCTGTGTATGTCCCCCCGAAACTAATAATGCAACAAAGGGAAATTTAGGTGGATTATCTTCAAGCATCGGCGCAAGTAAATGGCCTTCCATGTGATGAACTGCAACAGCTGGTACGTTCCAAGCATAAGCAAGCGATCGTCCAATTGATGCGCCTACCATCAAGGCTCCAATCAATCCCGGACCAGCAGTATAAGCAACCCCATCAATATCTTGAGCGGTTAAATTAGCTTGTTTTAAAGCTGCTTGAATTAATGGCACGGTTTTACGAATATGATCGCGTGATGCCAGCTCTGGCACCACACCACCATAATCAGCATGTAATTTAATTTGTGAATAAAGCTGATTTGCAATTAAACCATTGACATCATCATAAATGGCAATGCCAGTTTCATCACATGAAGTTTCAATACCAAGGATCTTCATTAATGTCTACCTACAAAATCAGCAAAGTCTTGTTCATTCCATAGTTCTTGTTCTGTTATATCTTTATCAGGAATGCGATATTCTTCGGTTGCCCAATCACCTAAATCAATAAGTTGGCAACGCTTGCTGCAAAACGGGCGATAAAGACTGGTTTGACTCCATTCAACTTCTTTTTGACAAGTTGGACACTTAACAAGTGTAGTAGTATTTTTATTCATTTCAACTCTTTTTTGAGTAACAGTATTCAATCAACAACAAGCTAATTCAAATTCAATACCATCAGAATTAACGTTATCGTAATCCTCAAGTGCTAAAAAACGAATACTATATCTGGTCATATGACCAGATACTTGAGGATACACATTTTTATCTAACGAAATTCGAATACGAATTAAATTAACATCGCCATTAGTTTCTTGAAAAAAGTTATTAGTATAAACAAACCGTTTAAATTCACCTAACTGTCGAATTAATTGCATATAGCATGTTAGAGATTTATCAAGTATTGATAAGTGTTGTAACCAATTTTCTATTTGACTATAACGCCTTTCTTTCGAAATTTTGAGCCATAAATGAAACGAAGGCAAATCAAAACTACAACATCCCCCCGGAATCATTAAGCGTTGACGAATGGCAGTAATAAATCGATCATCTTTTAATGGTTGTCCTAAGCGCCCAATTGCATTAAATTGAGCAATAAAATCATCAAATTGGTGAATCAGGTCATTAAGTAAATCATGATCCACCCCCTCAATATTTGACCACAAAACTAACTTTTGTTTTTGCAATTCAAGTTCTTTAACCAAATCACTTTTAATATCATTACGTTCAATAATCTCTAACAACTCGGACAACGCATGAAAAAAAATCAATCCATTATTATCATCAAAATGACAATGTGTATTTAATTGATTTAATAAAAATTCAACACGAAGCCAAGTGCGCATTTTTTCATTTAATGGGTGTTCAAAAATAATATTATTCATCTATTCTAAATCTTACTTTTAAAGCTATCTAAATATTGTTGATGCAGTAGATTAACTTGTGTTGTTAGCGACGACAAATTACCGTCATTAACTATAATATCATCAGCATAAGATAAACGTTTCTTCAAAGATACTTGTGACATTATCATCTTTTTAGCTAATAATTCATTAATATTATCCCTTTTTACTAATCGTGCCAATTGTAGTGAAAATGGGACATCAATTATCAGCACGCGATCAGCCCAAGTATGCAAATTGTTTTCAATCAATAACGGCACAACCCAAATTAGATAAGTTGTACTTTGCATAGCAATTTGTTTTTGGGTTTCTTGTTGAATGATGGGATGCAATAAATCATTAAGCCAGAGCCGTTCATGATCATTATTAAAAATAATTTCACGAAGCTGACTACGATCAAGTTCACCATTAGTAAGCAAAATTTCTTGGCTGAAATGCTTAACAATTTGGTTAAACGCATAGCTACCTGCTTGCACAACTTGCCTTGCAATAATATCTGCATCAATAATAGGTACACCTAATTTGGCAAACAAATCGGCGATAGTGCTTTTGCCACTGGCAATACCACCACTGAGCGCAACAACATAAGGCATAAGGCAAATTCCAATCCAACAAAAATTGCTTTATTATAGCATATATGTAATTTGATTAAATAATACAAATATTGAGAAAGATTTAGTTGTTAATTAGCTATTAAATTTTAAAAATAACTCACAAAATCAGTACGTATAAACAGCAATTTGAAAAATTTATTGCCTAATAAAAAAATAAATTAAATAAAACAGTTGTTTTATATTATTAGCTGTATATAATCACATATATCTGTATATAAAAACAGGAATACGTAATGAGACCGTTAACTGAACGCCAACAACAGATTTATGATTTAATAAAAAATAATATTAAAACTACCGGTATGCCACCCACACGTGCTGAAATTGCTCAAAAATTGGGATTTAGATCTGCTAATGCAGCCGAAGAGCATCTGAAAGCTTTAGCTAAAAAAGGCGCAATCGAAATGATCGCCGGATCGTCACGTGGAATTCGCCTTTTACTTGAAATGCCTATTGAGCTAAACGAACTAGAAGGTTTGCCACTCATTGGGCAAGTCGCGGCTGGATCACCAATATTAGCGCAAGAACATATCGAAAGCCATTACCAAGTTGATCCTTCACTATTTAAACCTCGGGCAGACTTTTTATTAAGAGTTCAAGGTATGTCAATGAAAGATATTGGTATATTTGACGGTGACTTGTTGGCTGTACATAAAACCCAAGACGTTAAAAATGGGCAAGTTGTGGTTGCTCGCATTGACGACGAAGTTACAGTTAAACGTTTATCACGTAAGGGAAAACATGTACACCTTCTTGCCGAAAATGTCGAGTTTTCACCAATCAAAGTCGATTTGGAACAACAAAATTTTGCCATAGAAGGACTAGCAGTTGGTATCATTCGTAATGGTTCTTGGATGTAAGCAAACGCATAGACGCAAGTATATAGAAGTATAGGCAAAGTTAGTATAAAATAACAATTAATTAACGTGTTGGAGATTACTATGTGGCTATTTTGGTTATACGAATTTTTAGGATTTATTGCAGTTATATTACTCGTTTCTGGATACTGCCGTTTTAGAGAAATCGGTTTTTGGTCTTTTATTTGGAAACATTTGAAATGGGTCGCTTTAGCAGTATTAGTTGTTTGGTTAGTTATTGCACTTCTCTGTCGAGTTGATTTATACAATGCAGCTCACTGTTATTTTAGAGGTGAGAGTATGCGTGCTAACACAAAATATTCTATCTTTTTAAGTGAGTGCCAAATAGAAACGCCTAGCGGCAGTTATGTTCCTATTGAACGAGCTAGAGCATTACCTGGTTCAAGTCACCATGATAACGATGATGGCAACAATAGCGACGCTACAAACGAATTTTATCCAGTAAATTAATTTTTGACAAATCATTAAATATCCGGCAAATGTTATCGCAATTGTCGGATTTTTTATTTTGAAAGATCAATAAAATCATAAATGAATTGCAAAATAATCTGTTTGCTTAAATCAAATTATTAATTGTTTTGCTTAAATAGCCTGCTGAAAAGTCAAATAACGTTGCTCCAATTTTTTAAAACCAAAAATTAGCATAAAGCTCACACAAAGATAAATCACTGCCGCAATACCAAAGGCATGAAAAGGTTGATAGGTTTCGGCATAAATATCGCGCGCAATCTTCATCACATCTGGCACAGTAACAGTAAAAGCCAGTGCAGTTGAATGCAACATAAAAATGACCTCGTTACTATAAGCTGGCAATGCAATACGAAATGCTCTTGGAAAAATGATATAACGATAGAGTTGAAAACGATTAAAACCAAGTGCTGTTGCGGCTTGAATTTCGCCATTTGGCACATTCCGCATGGCACCAGCAAAAACCTCAGTAGCATAGGCGCAGGTGTTTAGGGTAAAGGCTAACACCGTACAATTTAAACCACTTTGAAAAAAATCCTCTAACCAAGTACTATTTTTAACCACACTTAAGGTATATATACCAGTGTAAATAATCAATAACTGCACATATAAAGGCGTACCTCGAAAAATATAAGTAAATAGCCAAATAGGTAGTTTAATCAGTTTATTTTGTGCGTTTCGCCCTACCGCTAACGCTAGCGACAAAATTCCCCCCATTAAAACCGATAAAATAAAAATCCATAGCGTCATCGCAAGACCAGTGATATTATAACCATCGGTCCATAATAGTGATTGCCAATATTGTTGAATAATTTCTAACATGAGTTCTTATAATTTAGTTTTAGTAATGCCAATAGAATAATGCCGTTCAAGCCACCATAAAATGATATTAGATATTGATGTAAAAAACAGATAAAACGCCCCAGCAATCAAAGCAAATAACAAAGGTTGGTACAGAGCTTCGCCTGCATTTTTAGTAGCTTTGACTAAATCCGACAACCCCAATAACGACACTAACGCTGTAGCTTTTAACACCACTAACCAATTATTAGCAATACCTGGCAGGGCAAAGCGCATCATTAAAGGAAACATTACATACCCAAATACTTGCACTTTACTTAAACCAAGCGCTGTTGCTGCCGCTAAGGTGTTTCTAGAAACCGCAAGATAAGCTCCTCTAAAAGTTTCGGTAAAATATGCCCCATAAATAAAGCCTAACGTAATAATACCCGCGATTAAAGGATCAACTTCAATAAAAGGAGCGTTAAAATAATCAGTTATATTATTAACCAAAAACTGCAAGCCAAAAAAGATTAGCATCATCAACACTAAATCGGGTACACCTCGAATTAACGATGTATAAGCCTGACAAAGCACATTACATACTTTTGAATGACTCAGTTTACCTAATGCACAAACAATACCAAGTATCATGGCCAGTAGTAGCGATGTCAATGCTAAAATAATAGTCAACCATGCACCTTGACAAATTAAAGAAATATACCCCTGCATGGTTTATTTTTTATTACCGTACACATTAAAATCAAAATACTTATTGTTGATTTTTTGGTAGGTGCCATCAGCTAAGAGGTCTTTTAAAGCTAGGTTAAAGGCCTCGCGCAACTCATTATCATTTTTACGAAAACCAATCCCCACTCCGACATCAAAGTAGTTCACATCGGTTAGAGCATCACCAGAAAAAATAAAACCTTTCCCTTGTGGCTGTTTTAAAAAGGCATAACTGCCAGTCACTTCGTCTTGCAATGCCGCATCTAAACGACCAGCCACTAGATCAGAAAATACTTGTAACTGATTTTGATAAGGCACAATAACTACACCGTTCGGACGCCACATCTCGTTGGCAAAATGTTCTTGCGATGTACCTTGCTCAACACCAACACGCTTACCTTTCAATGACTCAGCATTAGGCATTAAATTAGTACCCTCTTTAACAATCAAACGTGAATAAGTCATAAAGATTTCGTCAGAAAAAGCGATCTGTTTTTTACGTTTTTCGGTCATCATTAGCGAAGACGAGATAATATCAATCTTTCTTGATAATAACGACGGGATCAACGCATCGAAGTCGGTCGATTGAAAAGTACATTTAATATTGATCTTTTCACACAATGCTTTCGTGATTTCAATGTTGAATCCAGTAACTTCACCATTAGCATCAATAAAATCAAAAGGCGCATAGGATGTATCCGAACCAACTTTAATCGATTCAGGTAACGCAGCATAACTTGCCATTGGCAAGCTTAAACAACCGAAAATAACTAATTTTTTTAATAAATTTTTCATGTTTAATCTTTCCTTTTTTATTTAAGGCAATAATATAACGTGTTCTAAGGTAATTTTCTAATAAAAAAAGTTATTATTGTGGTATGTAAAATTAGAATTACTTAATGGCAAAAACGCTAGACAAAATAGTTAAAGTTGTTACTTTTAACAACTAATAAAAGCTAGTTTGATTGAGCTTTGGTTGCAAAATTTTGAAAACGGTTTTAAAAAAATTTTGTCAAAAAGTTTCAGATAACTATATGTTAAAGTATAAAATGAGTTGTTTAGTTGGGTTCAGGTTTGTGTTGTTGTTATTTTATTCATCAGACATCCATTTTGCGAAAATAATGTTTGTCTGATTAAATTCTAAGTACTATAGGTAAACTAAATTGTATCAAGTATAAAAAAACCGACCATAGAGGTCGGTTTGTCTTTTGAAGTTTTATTACTGTTGGGCTTCAATGTTGCCGCCAACTAAATCTAGATGAATAGTTTTACCTGGGACTAATTTACCTGACAGTATTTGTTGTGCCAATGGGTTTTCGATCTCTTGTTGGATCGATCGTTTTAACGGTCTTGCGCCATAAATTGGGTCAAAGCCAACCTTAGCTAACTGTTCAAGTGCAGCATCCGAAATATCCAATTGGTAACCACGTTCTTCTAAACGTTTTTCAACGTGTGCTAACTGAATTTTGGCAATCGCTTTAATGTTTTCTTGACCTAATGGGTGGAATACCACTGTTTCGTCAATACGATTGATAAATTCTGGTCTAAAGTGTTTGGTTACAACCGTCATCACTAGAGATTTCATTTCGTCATAACTTAGTTCAACTTGACCTTGAATTAGGTCAGAACCTAAGTTTGATGTCATAATTATGACAGTGTTACGAAAATCAACTGTGCGACCTTGACCATCTGTTAAGCGCCCATCATCCAATACTTGCAGTAAGATATTAAAGACATCTGGGTGTGCTTTTTCGACTTCATCAAGTAAAATTACTGAGTATGGTCGTCGTCTAACTGCTTCGGTTAAATACCCCCCTTCTTCATACCCAACATAACCTGGAGGCGCACCAATTAAGCGAGCAACGGAGTGTTTTTCCATAAACTCTGACATATCTATACGCACCATAGCATCTTCGCTGTCAAACATAAAGTTAGCCAATGATTTGCAAAGCTCGGTTTTACCGACACCAGTTGGTCCTAAGAATAGGAATGATCCAATCGGTTTATTTGGATCTGAAAGCCCTGCTCGGCTACGTCGAATCGCATTTGCAACCGCTAATACTGCTTCATTTTGACCAATTACACGTTTATGTAAGGCATCTTCCATGTGCAATAGTTTATCTTTTTCGCTCTCAAGCATTCTAGAGACTGGAATACCTGTCGCTTTAGATAATACTTCTGCAATTTCGTTATCGGTCACTTTGTTACGCAATAACTTCATGGTTTTGCCTTCTAACTGCGTTGCTGAAGCAAGTTTCTTTTCGAGCTCTGGAATTTTGCCATATTGTAATTCTGACATTTTGTTCAAGTCGCCAGCTCGACGAGCTTGCTCTATTTCAGTACGTGCCTTTTCTAGTTCTGCTTTGATGTTTTGAGTCCCCGAAACAGCTGCCTTTTCTGACTTCCACTCTTCTTCAAGTGAAGCATATTCCTTTTCTTTTTCAGAAAGTTCATCATTTAACATTTGTAGTCGCTTTTTACTCGCATCATCAGATTCTTTTTTAAGCGCTTGTTGTTCAAGTTTAAGTTGAATTATGCGCCTTTCAAGTCGATCTAAAGATTCTGGTTTTGAATCCATTTGCATACGAATACTTGATGCGGCTTCGTCAATTAAATCAATCGCTTTGTCAGGTAACATGCGATCAGAAATATAACGATGCGATAATGTAGCCGCAGCTACGATTGCCGGATCGGTTATTTGCACATGGTGATGCAGTTCATAACGTTCTTTTAAACCACGCAAAATAGCGATAGTATCTTCAACTGTTGGTTCGGTAACATATACTTTTTGGAAACGACGCTCTAACGCAGGATCTTTTTCAATATATTGACGGTATTCATCAAGCGTTGTTGCTCCCACGCAGTGTAATTCACCGCGAGCTAATGCGGGTTTTAACATATTACCAGCATCCATTGCTCCATCGCTTTTTCCTGCGCCAACCATGGTATGGATTTCGTCAATAAATAATATAATGCGACCTTCTTCTTTTGCTAAGTCTTTAAGCACGGCTTTTAGGCGTTCTTCAAATTCCCCTCGATATTTGGCACCAGCAATTAATGCACCCATGTCTAATGATAAAACGCGTTTATTTCGTAATCCTTCAGGGACTTCACGGTTAACAATGCGTTGTGCTAATCCTTCTACAATAGCAGTTTTTCCTACACCTGGTTCCCCAATTAATACTGGATTATTTTTAGTACGACGTTGTAATACCTGAATAGTTCGACGAATTTCTTCATCACGACCAATAACAGGGTCAAGTTTACCTTGTTCTGCTCGTTGAGTTAAATCAATGGTGTATTTTTTAAGTGCACCGCGTTGATCTTCTGCATTAGGATCGTTCACGTTATCGCTACCTCTTACTTGATTAACTGCTTGGCTAAATTTATCTTTATTAACACCTGATCTTTTAAGAAGATCGCCTAAACTGCCCTTATCCTCTAAAGCGGCTAATATAAAGAGTTCTGATGAAATGTAGCTATCACCGTTCTTTTGGGATAATTTATCGCAAAGATTTAATACTCGAACAAAATCTTGCGATGGAATAACATCTCCACCCACACCTTGAACTTGGGGTAATCGGTCAATAGCTTGAGCTAATTCTTGTTGTAAATTAACAATATTTGCACCTGCTGCAATCAATAAAGGCATTACACTACTCCCTTCTTGATTAAGCATGGCTGATAGGACATGCACAGGCTCTATATATTGATTGTCTTTACCTAATGCCATTGACTGCGCATCAGCTAAAGCTTGTTGAAACTTATTTGTTAGTTTATCTAACCTCATAGTGTTTATCTCCTGAGCAATAAATTTGGATTAAACGCTTAACATATTTAATCCATTTGCATGTGATCTAAATGAGTGTTGCAACCTAAATTTCAAGAGCAAAGTTAAAATATTTTTTACAAAATTTATACAACAAAATTATCAAGTATGTAAGAATTAATTGACACAAAAATAAAGCTGTTTGCAATTCAAGCAATTACATCTAAATTTCGTTTTAAGATATACTGGTAAGATGACAAATTCACTTTTATCCCTTATATTGTTACCTTTATTTTGTTAGGTTCGCTAACCGTGGTTCGTAACCCATCCCACGAAAAAAAACTAGGAATATAAAATGTTCAAAATAGCCAAAGAGTTTCAATTTGATGCTTGTCACATGTTAGATGGGCACAATAAAAAGTGTCATAATCTGCACGGTCACACTTATCGCCTATTAGTTGAAATTAGCGGAGAGCTTATTGATAACGGCTCAAGCCAAGATATGGTCATGGATTATGCCGATTTAAAGCTAATAGTTAAACAACATATTGTCGATCCGTTAGATCACGCCTATCTTTACAATCAACATAACCCTAATGAGTGCCGTATCGCGTCGTTACTACAAGAAATGGATCGTAAAATTTTTGCCTTTCCCTGTAGAACCACCGCAGAAGGAATGAGCAAATTTATTTTTGATTGCTTATCGCAATATTTGCCTGTTTCGATGATCAAACTATGGGAAACGCCAACTTCGTATTGTGAATATCATCGGAGTTAATAATGATTGAATTTCGTATTGTTGAAATCTTCGAATCCTTACAAGGCGAAGGTTATAATACTGGCATGCCTGCCGTTTTTATTCGTTTTGCAGGATGCAATTTAAATTGCGCCTGGTGTGACACTAATTTTCGCAAATTTACTCGATTCACGTTAGATGCTTTAATGACTAAAGTGAGCGAATATAAAAACAAAAATATTATTATTACAGGTGGCGAACCGACAATGGTTAAAGCGTTACCTGAATTGCTTTTGCCACTTAAAAAAGCGGGTTATTTTATCGCCATTGAAAGCAACGGTCTTGGTAAAATCGATCCGCTTATTGATTATATTGCGCTAAGCCCTAAATTTTGTTATCAGTCACGCTATCAAAAAATAGTACAACCAATAGCAAATGAAGTACGCATAGTAGCCGAAAATCACTGCGATTTTATTCCTTTTTGCCAATATATCGAAACTCATATTCAAGCCAAACGCTATTATCTATCTCCTTGTGAAAAAGATGGTGTATTTAATATGTTTGAAACGATAGAGTTGTTAGGAAAAATCAACCAAAATCGACTGAATAATAAATGGCTTTTGAGTGTGCAAAGCCACAAGTTTGCAGACATTGAATAGTTTTTATCTTTAGGTTCAACTAGTTTTCGGAAGTTAGTAAAATAGCTATTTTTTACATCAAAAAGTAAAATAACATCAGTTATTGAATTGATTTTTATTATTTTTTTCTATTAAAATTACGACTTTATTAAAACATTTTGGCTGGAGCATCAGTTTTATTCGATTTTTTACATTCTTTTAATAAAAAGGATCCTTCCTCTTTTATGCGATCAGTGACAATTCATCACTTTGTCGGTATTATATTGGGCATTTTATTATAATCGGTTAGGTTTAGTGTGAATATTCAACAATTATTAACGCAACGTGTTTCGCAAGCTATGATTATGGCAGGTGCAGATAAGAACTGCGACGCTTTAATTAAGCAATCAGCTAAAGTACAATTCGGTGATTATCAAGCTAATGGCATTATGTCTGTTGCTAAAAAAATGGGGATACCTCCTCGAGAACTTGCTCAGACGGTTTTACAGCATCTTGATGTTGATGATATCGCTGAAAAAGTTGAAATTGCAGGTCCTGGTTTTATTAATATCTTTTTGAAAAATAGCTGGATTGCTGAGCAAAATGAAGTTGCTTTAAGTAATGATAAGCTTAATATTACTTTACCCGCCAACCCGCAAACTATTGTGGTTGATTATTCGGCGCCTAATGTCGCCAAAGAGATGCATGTTGGACACTTGCGTTCAACTATTATTGGTGATGCTAGCGTTCGTGTTTTATCTTTTTTAGGTCATAATGTTATTCGTGCTAATCATGTTGGTGATTGGGGAACTCAATTTGGTATGTTAATTGCGTATCTTGAAAAGATGCAAAATGAACATGCCAATGATATGGATCTTTCAGATTTAGAGTCATTCTATCGCGCCGCTAAACAACATTATGACGGAGACGAAGTGTTTGCCGAAAAAGCTCGTAATTATGTAGTGAAATTACAAGGTGGCGATGAATATTGTCGTGATATGTGGCGCAAGCTAGTTGATATTACCATGACGCAAAATATTGCCACTTATAAACGTTTAAATGTTACGTTATCGCTTGAAGACACTATGGGTGAAAGCATTTATAACAGCATGCTACCTAATATTGTTACCGATTTAAAACAGAAAGGGCTTGCGGTTGAAAGTGAAGGGGCGATTGTTGTTTTTCTTGATGAGTATAAAAACAAAGAAGGCGAACCGATGGGTGTTATCATTCAAAAACGTGATGGTGGCTACCTTTATGCAACAACCGATATTGCTTGTGCTAAATATCGTTACGAAACGTTACATGCCGATCGTATTCTTTATTATACTGATTCCCGCCAACATCAACATTTAGAGCAAGTTTGGGCTATTGTTCATAAAGCTAAGTATGTACCAGATTCATTAAAGCTTGAACACCATATGTTTGGTATGATGTTAGGTAAAGATGGTAAGCCGTTTAAAACCCGTTCTGGTGATACTGTTAAATTAAATGATTTGCTAGATGAAGCGTGTGAGCGCGCAACAACTTTAATTCGTAGCAAAAATCCAGATCTTTCTGAAAGTGAGCTTGCAAAAATTGTCGATGCGGTGGCTATTGGTGCAGTTAAATATGCTGATCTTTCTAAAAATCGGACTACTGATTATGTTTTTGATTGGGATAATATGTTGTCATTTGAAGGCAATACCGCACCTTATTTGCAATATGCTTATACCCGTGTGTTATCAATTTTTAAAAAGTCCAATATTTCCGAAGATAGCTTAACAGCTAAGATTAGTTTGGAATCTGATAAAGAACGTGCTTTAGCAACTCGTTTAATTCAATTTGATGAGACTATTTCAATCGTGGCAAGCGAAGGTACACCGCATGTGCTTTGTGCTTATCTTTATGAAATTGCGACGCTGTTTTCAAGTTTTTATGAAAACTGCCCTATTTTAGCAGCTGAAAACGAAAGCCTGAAACAAAGTCGCTTAAAAATAGCTTCTTTAACAGCTAAAACACTTAAAACTGGCCTTGATATGCTAGGCATTAAAACTGTTGATAAAATGTAATTTAACCACCACCAATGTGAATGCATTGGTGGTGTATTTTAATACATGCTTTTTAAAATTTTGACTAAATATGTTTAGGTTTATTGTTCGTCATCAAAATAAGTTAATGGCTTTGTTGCAGTTATTTATTGCGATCTTTGTTATTCGTTTGTTACCACATGCCCCCTGTTTCTGAATCACTCACTTTTTCAAAGCACTATTATGATGATAATAATCAGCTACATTAGCCAATGATGATCGTTATCGTTTATGGACGCCTTTGGAAGATATTTCGTCTGATTGTTGTTACAAAAGAACGGTGGTTTTATTATCATATTGGTTTTAATCCGTTTAGTTTAATTAGGGCTTTTGAGGCAACCTATTTTGGTGGTGGAAATCGTCAAGGTGCTTCAACCATTACCATACAGCTAGCGCAAATACATTGGCGGTCAAATACCAAAACCGTTGGTGGGAAGCTGCATCAAATTACTAGGGCTATACAGTTAGAGTTGATGTATTCTAAACATGATATTTTAGAAGCGTATTTAAATTATGCCCCTTTTGGTCGCAATATTGAAAGTGTTGGCGCAGCGTCATTTATCTATTTTAATAAACCGCCTTCACAAGTCAATTTGCCTGAGGCGTTAACTTTGGAGGTGTTACATCAATCACCAACGTTTCGAGTTGATCGTAAAACAGGATTTGCTGACAAAGCGTTAATTAAAGCAAGAAATCAATACTTGCGTGAACCTAATCGCACATTACCACCAAATTTAAAGCGTATTGATATTTATCTAACCAGTGGCAATCTTCTTATTCAATGATGCAAAGAAAAAGGTAAAACGTGTTTTATTCTAGGTGTGTCACCTATTAATCCCGATACTATTTTTAGACCCGTGATGGTCGACAATCAAACAGGTAAGGCTATTTGTCCTCCTTATGATTTAACAACCTCTCACTTAGCTGTTTTTGCTAAAGCGGGGGATTGCTAAAAAAGCGTCACCATCAACAAAACATTGTGGTTCATCACAAATTTTTTAGGCGAACCGCCAAAAATAACTTTGCCTCTTAAAAATGTGGTTTATCAATTTAGAACCACTAAACAAAAAAATGAACAAATTAGTTTTACTTCTAATTGTGATGCGATGTTAAATCACTTTATTGGTTTGTTAATAACAATTTTATTGGGCAAACCGAACCACGCAAGGCACTTAGCTGGATCCCAACACAAAGCGGGACTTTCAAAATTTTAGTGCTTGACGATATGGAACAAAGTGATTCACGGAATATAAAAATTGAACTGTTTGATTAATTAATATGATAGTTAACCCGAAATGTTAACTATCATCATCTTTTAAGTTATATTACTTGTTTGGCAATATTAATCTCTAATCTATCAGTATGTTCTTTAGCAAAGTTGGCAAATTCAACAAAATGTGACGTTGTGTTGTGAAAATCAATTGCCTGCTGTGATGCCCATGTTTCGATCACTATGAAGATATTTGAATTATCTATACTTTGATTAAGTTCATAGCGTAAACAACCTGCTTCAGCTCGACTACCTGCTACTAGGCGTTTAAAAATTGGCTGAAATGCGTCATAGAATTCTGGTTTAACTGTGATTGTGGCAATAATATTTAATTGACTCATGTTAGTAGCCTACCTATATTTCAAAATAAGTTGTTTGTGTAGTATACGCTTGCTACTGCTAATATCCAAAAGCAGTATTTAATGTTAATAATCTCATTTTTGTGACAATAAATTATTTTTATTAAATAACTATTTATGACTTTATTTTTTATTTTATTGGTAATTAACTTTATTAAAAACTATTTTTTGAAGTAAGAAATCTAAAAAATAATACTTTAACTATTTCATTTATTTATATATTTTATAAGCTATAGTGCTTGCTATTAAAAATATTTTGGTTAGAATTTCTGCAGTTTTTTTATCGATACGGTGTAAGCGCAATGATCAATTGTAACTCAGTAATCTTAATCATTAATATTATTGATTTCATTTTATCCTCCTTTTTGGGGGATTTTTTTTGCCTATTGCGCCAGATTTTATCAACTTGATTTAAAATGATTGAATTGTAGAGGCATATTATGATTGAACATAAAAACATGTTATTAACCACAAGAGACCAAAGTTTAAAAGCCTATTTAATGAATAATATTAAGCAAAATGGCGGATGGGTTAATGCACATATGCATGCTGATCGTGCTTTTACTATTTCGGTTGATAGCTTTGATGTCTATCAAAAACAGACTTTAATTGAAAAATGGGATACATTAGATAAAGTCAAAGCATCAATGAGTGAAGATGATTACTATCGTCATTTTAGTATGGCGGTTGAACGTATGATTGAGCAAGGTGTAAGTGCCATGGGATCGTTTGTTGATATTGATCCTATTGCTGAAGAGCGGGCAATTAAAGGTGCCTTAAGATCACGAGAAACTTATAAAAATGACATCACCATAAAATTAGTCAATCAAACACTTAAAGGTGTTATTGATAAAGAGGCGCGTTATTGGTTTGATAAAGGCGCTGATTTGGTTGATATTATTGGCGGTTTGCCACGTCGTGATGAACGTGATCATGGCGAAGGTATGGGGCTTAAACATCTTGACGTGTTAATGCAAACTGGTAAATCATTAGGCAAAATGGTGCATGTGCATGTTGACCAATTTAATTCACAAGATGAAATCGAAACAGAACAGCTTACTGATAAAACCCTTGAACACGGTATGCATGGGCGTGTGGTTGCGATTCATAGCATATCAATTACTGCACACAGTTTAGAATATCGCCAAAAACTCTATAAAAAAATGCAAGAAGCCAAAATGATGGTTATCGCCTGCCCATTTGCTTGGATCGATAGCCCTCGCCGTGAAGAGCATGGCCCTACTCGTAACTCACTAACGCCAGTGGATGAACTCGCTGCTGCGGGTATTCCTGTTGCTATTGGCACGGATAATGTCAGCGATTACATGCTACCGTTTTCAACGGGTAACATGTGGGAAGAACTTAAATTATTAGTCACTGGATGCCGTTATACCGATTTAGATAATGTGGTGAATGTGGCAACTAAAAATGGGCGAATGGTGCTGGGTATTGATTGATTTGTCATCAAGTAAACTTAATCAAATCAGTTAATCATCCTTATTTATTTGAAAAAATGACGCCAATATTGATTCTGTAAATAAATTTGTGTATTTGTCTATTTTTGAACATCTCTAACGAGTAAAAAATAGGTAGAGAGATGGCTGATCCTCGCCATAAAAGTGTGCAGAAGTCGCCTCTATGAAAAATCATCAATGCCGACAAATAAATATTCTCTAGTTTGCTGTTTTGTTTCATTTTTAAGTAAAGGTAAACGTTCGGTATCAACGTGTAGCATTTCACTGGGATAGGTTTTGTTATAGCGTTTAGCTTGCCGCCTTAATTTATCTCCAATAGATTTTTCGACTTTAACCAGACGTTTAATGCCATAACTGATAGTTTTATAACATTAATTTTTACTGATTAAAGGCACAAAAAGCTTCAATCGGGCTTTCTTTAGTACGTTATAAATGACCTAGCGACTGACTATAAAGCGTTTAGCCAAATCAGTAACCGTTATTTTTCTTTATGATATAAACGCCATATCTCTTGTCTGTGATAAGGCGTTAGTTTTGTTTTTTTATGTATATTTATTACAGTAGTTTCTCCAATTACTGTAAACAACGCGAGTAAAAACTATAACTATTTAAAAGCAAAGTGAAGATTATTTTCGAGTTGCTTTTTGAGTTACTCTTTGCCGTGTTATTTTAGTCTGTTGATTAAGTTTGACTCGTTTAGGTCTTACTATTCTTTTGTCAGAAGAAGAACTTGTGGTGAAACTTTTAGATTCAGGTGGCAAACCGACTAGTTCACGTAAGTAATTGACTGAGTCAATACCAAGTTCTAGCCAAGTTCCGCGTGATAATCCTTTGGGTAAAGTGATATTGCCATAGCGAATGCGTAGCAATCGACTAACTTGCACATTAATAGCTTCCCACATTCTACGAACTTCTCGATTACGGCCTTCTGTTATAACTACATTAAACCATTGGTTAATTCCATCACCACCTTGTGCTTTAATTGATTGAAATGAGGCTGGGCCATCTTCTAGTTGCACCCCTTTACGAAGTTGGTTAATTTGTTGATCAGCCACATTACCAAATACTCGCACTGCATATTCACGCTCAATCTCGTGCCGTGGATGCATTAATCGATTAGCTAATTCACCATCAGTTGTGAATAATAATAAGCCCGATGTATTGATATCAAGTCTGCCAATGTTCACCCAACGAGCATTTTTTAATCTAGGTAAACGCTCAAAAACCGTCGCACGTCCTTGAGGATCATTCCGTGAACAAATTTCACCTTCTGGTTTATAATAAGCTAGTACTCGGCAAACTTCTTTTTCTTTACTTCTTAGCTGAACTAAATGACCATTGATACGAATTTTCGGATTGGCATTAACATCAACCCGATCGCCTAATGTGGCAATTTTTCCATCTACACTGATTTTACCTGCCACAATCATGGCTTCAATCTCTCGGCGTGATCCATTACCTAAATTAGCTAATACTTTTTGGAGTTTTTCAGTATTATCATGTACCGATGTTTTGCGTGTAATAGCTGGTACTCTTGAGGTTTTTGGTTTTTCATAGAGTTGCTTTTCCTTTGCTTTAACGCTATTTGTCTTTTTGCCAAGTTGTGGGAATGCTGATTTGCTATTTTTCATAAAATCCTCGCTGTTACCTTCTCAGGTATCAATTTTCTATTAGCTATATTGTCGATATATTGACAATAAAAAATGGACATTTATTCGAATGGCTTAGTGTCTCCACTTCCTTTGCGAATAACTGTTGGATAGTCATTAGTCAAGTCAATTACGCTGGTAGGTTGTTGACCTATATAACCACCATGCACAATCGCATCAAGCTGATAACCTATTTTATCTTCTATTTCGTCGGGATCGGATTGCGCTTGGTCATCATTAGGTAAAATTAATGTCGCAGTCATTAATGGCTGCCCTAATAATTCGAGCAACGCTAAATCAATTTTATTATCAGGAATTCTTAGTCCAATTGTTTTGCGTTTTTCATTCATCAATCGACGGGGTACTTCTTTACTTGCCTGTAAAATAAAAACATATTTACCCGGGGTATTATTTTTTAGTAACCGAAAAGTTGTGTTATCTACAAAAGCATAACTAGATAGTTCAGAAAGATCACGGCACATCAAGGTAAAATTGTGATTTTTATCGAGTTGACGAATTTGACAAATTCGATCAACACCCGATTTATTGTCTAGTAAACAACCCAGTGAATATCCTGAATCGGTCGGAAAAGCTATAACACCACCATCATTTAATATGTTGACAACTTGATTTAATAATCGAGTTTGCGGATTATCTGGATGAATATAAAAAGTTTGACTCATAATTTTCTTCTATATCAATATTATTGTTAATCTGATTTGCATTATTAAATTTTATATCGTTAACCTTATAGTGAAGCACGAATATAAATCGATTTTAATCCAGATTTATTTAGAGTTTCCAATTATGCCAAATTGGTGTAACACTACCGGGTAGTGGGGTTGTTTTCCCTAAATCTAAATAGGTGTCAACACCATGAAAATCCGATCCTTGTGATGCCAATAGTTCAAATTCATTGGCTAATTTAGCTAATTTTTGTAAATCATCTTGCGTTTGCCTACTTTGTGAAACTTCAATTGCATCACCACCACTAGATTTAAACTCACTTATTAATAATTTCAATTTAGTTAAAGTTAGATCATAGCGACTTGGATGCGCAAGTACTGCTTGCCCTCTTGCCGCATGAATGGCATTAACCGCATCTGAAATACTACACCATGTTGCAGGTACATAAGCACAACCACCTTTGCCTAAGTACCTTTTAAAGGCGCATTTAATGTCTTTAACATAGCCGTTAGCAACTAAAAATCTTGCAAAATGAGCACGCGAAACAATGTCTCCTTTTGCAAATTGTTGTGCTTGTTGATAAGCGTTTGCAATACTAACTTTAGCTAATTTATGGCTTATAGCCAACGCTCGATCGATTCTTCCTTGTTCTTGTGATGATAGCAGTGTCGTTAACTCAGGATGTGCAATATCAATATTTAACCCAACAATATGGATTTCGTTGTTTTTCCAAGAAGTTGATATTTCAACACCACAAGCTAATTTAATAGGTAAATTTTCGTTAGCAATCGTTTTTTGAGCTTCAGGTAAACCTTTAACGGTGTCATGATCGGTAATAGCCAAAATAGCAATTTGGTTATCTACAGCTCTTTTGACAAGTTCGCTAGGTGTTAAGAGACCATCCGATGCCGTAGTATGTGAATGTAAATCAACGATCATTTTTTTCTCGAAAATTATTTTGAAACGTGTAATATACCACACAATTTGCATGACCACTAAAAGGTATATTATGAAAGATCAAATTCGCCTTGCTCAACAAGATACTAGCACAATTATTGAGGAACTATTAGAAGATGGTAGCGATCCTCATGCACTTTATATCATTGAGCATCACATTTCATCACAAAATTTTGATAAATTAGAAAAAGTGGCAGTAGAAGCCTATAAATTAGGCTATGAAGCAACCGATCCCGATGAAGATATTGACGATGCAGGCAATGTTGTTATCGCTTTTGATATTGTTACTGAAAGCCTACTCAATGCCGAACTAATAAATGCACAAATTGCAGAAATCATCGCACTTACTACCCAATTTGGCGTCACATATGATGGTTGGGGCACTTATTTTGAAGATGGGAATGATGACGATTTTGATGAAGCTGAGCTTATGGAGACACTTCATTAAATATCATCAACTCCCTTTCTTAGGCTTTATTCTTATCCGATAAACGGATAAGAATATTAGTGCTTTAAAGCTTAATTTAGCTTTTCTATACGACTTGTTCTTTTTTGATCTGATGAAATACTACGAATAGAGATAGTGTCATCTTTATTAATTGCCACTGGAGCAGTATAAAGTTTCCAATTTTTTCCATTATTCGTTGAATATTCAATGTTTAATCCTGGAAATACAATATTGGCGTTTAATTTACCATTTACAATTTTTGCACCAGGAATAGGTAATCTATAATTTATACCCGCAAGATCAAGTTTAGCTAGCTCTCTTTGTCCAAGTAAATTAGCAAAGCGATTCCAATCATCATGTAACGCTTTGCTATCTACATAATGTGTTTCACCTTGCTGATATTGGCGATCTTTTTGATAAGCCATTTCCCAATCAGCTTGATGCCAAGCCCTTTCAGCAACCGCTAGTAAACGAGGAAAAGCCATATATTGCATTTTGTTATCACTACGGATATCTTCAGTCCAAATTTGTGCTGATAGCCCATAAGCACCTGACCAGTTCATAGTACCTTTAGCTGTAAATGGATTACCATCTCGGTCAACCGAAGTTTCAGCATTTTGTGGTAAATTATTGGGCGCAAAACTAAATATTTTACGTTCATCACTAAAACGTGTTGCCCAATAGTAACCACTTTCTTTTGGGTTCACTTCATATGGCATATCTAAATAAACATAGTCTGGATTAGAGATAATTACTTGATAACCTTTATTTGTCCATTCATTAACTGAATCAAATCCCCCCCAATATAATGTGTCCCAAAAGTTAACTGTAACTTTATCGACTGCAAAAGATTTGGCATTTTTAGCATGTTTCATACCATCTTGCCATGCTTGCATATGGTTTATGCCATGATCTTTAATAATGGTACTGACTTGTTGTGCAAAATAACTTGGTAGATGCTCAATATCTTTCACTTCGCCTTTTCTCACAAAAGTTTGACAAGCTTGTGATTTAGCCCATGGATGATCTTCAATACTTTGATCAATAGTACCTTTAATATTAGTTTTTTCTTTTGCTTGCAGATCTTGATAACCTGCACCTAAACGGATATTTTTAGCTTCATCACCACCAAAATGCCAAGTATTAAGCGGTTGCCCTGCTTCAATATGCATTTTTGCGATTTCATCGATAACTTTATAAACAAAGCGTTTAGATGAATCAAGACAAGGATTCAAATAGCTTAAGCGATTATAAAATTGTACCGTTGTGGTATTGGATGTATCGGTTGGATCAACTAAACGATACTCATTAGCTTGTTGCTCTTTTCCTTCATTCATTAGGCGTTTATAACGTGCTTCCATTGATACTATTGCTGCTCTGGCATGTGCAGGCATATCGATTTCAGGAATAACCTCGATAAAGCGTGCTTTTGCATATTTGACAATTTCAATGTAATCATTACGACTTAAAAATCCTGATCCACTTGTATTACTATCAGGTCCCGAACCTAATTGTGGTAATAAACAATTTTGCTCCGTGAGGTCGTGACAGCGTTTACTACCGATATCGGTTAGCTCAGGTAATCCAGGAATTTGAATTCGCCAACCTTCATCGTCACTTAAGTGAAAATGAAATTTATTCATTTTATATTTTGCCATTTGATCTAATAAACTTAATATGGCTTGTTTAGATTTAAAATTACGCCCAATATCAAGCATAATTCCTCGATAAACAAAACGTGGCGAATCAATAGTATTTAGCATTGGTATTGAATTTGAATGATTTACGGGAATGATAGATAAAATGGATTGAATGGCATAAAAAATCCCTGCTTCATCATAAGCGGTGATTAATGTCTTATCATTTTTAATACCTAATTGATATGATCCTACTTTTCCTTGTTCGAATTGTTTAGGATCAATCGTTGCTTTTATTTGATAACCTTTTTCTGTCACAGCTATGTTTAATGCTTTAAATTGATCCTGTAAAATAGCTAAACTTTCTTGATTTAAACCATTAAGGATCAAATTAACTCCTTGCTGATCAATTGTAACATCCTCTTTACCTATTGTAAGTTTGCTTGGTGTCGGTAAAATCTGTCCTCGTAACGATGATTCAGATAATTTATTAATATCGGCGTTATATTCAAAACGGTTAGCAGGCATCATTAAAATATTGTGATCATCAGCCGTTCTTTTCCATTGTTGTTTTATTGGTGCAACAAATGCCGATAAATTGTCAGAATCAGTGTTAGTGTTAGCAATAATTTTGGGTTTAGCATCACTGGAAGTTACATACCAACGTGGCATAACATCACTTTCACTAAGCATCCAATATTCCCCAATAATTGGAATATTCACCGTTGTATTGGCAGGAAAACCAGTGAACTTTTCTGTTGGCTCGAGCTTATGTAAATCACCTGTAATATGGGTGATTTTAAACTGATCATTGTCTACAGCTAGAATCATTCTGATATTATCAAAATAGATAGCCCAATCTTTATTATTAATGGCTGTTCCAGTATTTTTAAGTGAAATCATAACGTTATTACAAGAAGCCCAATCAGCACCTAAAGTTGAACAGTTAACGCCATTTGCGTTTGCTTGATTGTCGACAACTTCATATTTAACATTAAGTTGAGAACTAATCAAATTAGCAATTTGTTGAGAAGCATGCACTGATTGAATCGCACATATATTTAACAAAGAAAGGATTGAAGTTGCTAATATCGTTGCCTTAATCTTTTTCATCTTTTTTACCTATTTTTGTTTAGCACTAAAAACAGTGAATGGAATTGTAACAATAAATTTAATGTCCCGTTCATCTTGGAAGATATTACCGTATCCACCACCCCAGCTCGGTATATTTGAATGGTTATTATATTTGGTATAGTGCAATTGGTAGGTTGTATCTTTTGCCCAACTTTCTTGCACGGTATAACCTAAATCAAAGTTATATGCAGATTCAATCAAACGCTGTTTTTGATTGTATTGACGATTAGTGCTAGGTTTTGCATCCCAACCATAGGCATAAGACGCACCTGTTTTCCAACCCGCTAAATAATGAGATAGGTAACTTAAATCATAAGTCACTTCAGCAAACACTGCTTTTTCACCATTGGCATTGAAGTCTGAGCGAGAATTCCACCATATATCTAAACGACCATTTGATGAAGCATAATCAGGTGTCATACGCTGTAAAAAGAATCCCTGTTCTCCATCAGCTTTAACCGAAACGCCTTCAAATCGTAGACCGATAGCACCAACTTGATAGCCTAATGTTGCTGCTTGCAACCACGCCAAGCCATCATATACATCTGTACCTTTATGCGATTGATCTTTAGCGCCATAAAATTGGTAGCTCATAATCATAGGATTATCAAACACTTCCATTTTATAAGATACTTTACCAAAAAATTGGTTCATATAATTTTGTGCTTGTCCAAATGCACTTTCTAATACTAAGTCATTTTTAAAGTCATACTTCAAACCGGCAGAATGTAAATAATTAATTTTTTTACCTTTTCCCCACTGTTTAAATTCATAAAGCCGTTTATACCAAGGTGCTTTATATTTATCACTCCACATATATGACATCGACAATGCTCCAGCGCTATCAAAATCAAGAGTTGACCCTACCTCAAAACCTCGATAAGTACCTGGTAATAAACTCCAGTGTGGTGCAAGTAACGTTTGACCTGAGGGTTGAATATAACCTGCTTTTACCCAAAATAATTCGTCAATTTTAAAATTTGCTTGTGCTTTATAAAAACTAAGTCCACTGACATCTTTCTTCCAATCCTCATCCCAACGGGTATGAGCACCACTAAATCCTATTTCATTTGGGTGTCCATTACCGCCATTACTGACTTCCCAAGCGCCATAACCACCAAGTTCAATAGCAAATCTATCTGCAATATAGCCAGAACGATAATCCAAATTACTATTAAATGTTGATTGTCTAATATTGCTTTTATATTTATTGGTTTCTATATCTTTACGGTCACGATCACGATTCCAGAAAAAGATGTTACCAGTTAATGAAGCATCATCGAAAAAATGATTTTCATAGACGGCATCAACTGGAGTTACCCCCATTAAAACAGAAAAAGAAAAAATAAGTTTAGTTAAAAGATTTAATCGGTTAGGTATCATTTTTGCATTATAAATATTCATATTTATTTTCCTAAAATAATGAAATTATGCTATTTAACTTACAGTAAAACTTATTAACATATGATTATTATTAATAAATTGAACTTCAAAGTAACTTTTATTTTAAATATTTGAAAACTAAGCTTTATTTAGGAACATATTTAAATTCAGATATGAGGTAAATATGTATTTTTATAATGCATAAACATATTTTATCTAGCAAATTAAACACTCTAAATCGTGATCATAATCACTAAAAAGATCGATTTTTATGCTAATTTTTAGATAAAAGTCACAACTTTTTTTATTAAAAAAAATAATATAACGGACTTTTTTAGAATTTTTTAAACTTATGACGGTATAGAATCCTGAATATTTTTTACAAAAATATAACTTAAAATAAAAACCTTTGTATAAATATCCCATTGTAAATGGACAACCCACGTACAAAATTACGTTAGTATTAATCATTAAAGTCACATTATTTAATGTGTTATGACGATTTTAGAAGATGTTAATGAATATGTTCTAGATGAACGTTTGGTGTCAATATTTAGTCTATCACCAATTTTATTTATAATATCAACACGCTACCTATGATTTAGGGTATGGCATTTTTTATGTATATTTATTACCGTGGTTGAAAAATTGAAGATTAAAAAGTAAGTAATTTCTAAAGATTAATGACGTAAAATGACCACATAACCAAATAAAAAAGAGAAATCATATTTGGTTTCTCTTTTTTATTAATATGCTAAAAATACCGTTTACTTTATAATAAATAACGTTTTTTTAATTGTAGCTAAATAATTAAACTCTTAGTGTTCAGTATCAATTTCATCAAAACTTTTTACTAGTTCATCAATGGCTTTCATCTGTTTTAAGAAAGGTTCCAATTTTGCTAGTGGTAATGCTGACGGTCCATCACATTTTGCATGACTTGGATCTGGGTGGGATTCTAAAAATAACCCAGCAATACCAACAGCCATGCCCGAGCGTGCAAGTTCAGTTACTTGGCCACGACGTCCACCTGATGCTGCTCCCATAGGATCACGGCATTGAAGAGCGTGAGTAACATCAAAAATAACTGGTGACCCTTTGCTTGCTTTTTTCATAATGTTAAAACCAAGCATATCAACCACTAAGTTGTCATAACCAAAACAGCTACCACGATCACAAAGGATGATTTGATTGTTACCAGCCTCTTCAAATTTTTCAACAATATTACCCATCTGCCCTGGACTAACAAATTGTGGTTTTTTGACATTAATTACTGCGCCTGTTTTAGCCATTGCAACAACTAAATCAGTTTGTCTTGCTAAAAAGGCAGGTAATTGAATTACATCAACCACATCAGCAACGGGTTGACATTGTGCTTCAGTATGTACATCAGTAATAATTTTAACGCCAAATTGTTGTTTAAGCTCTTGGAATATTTTTAGCCCTTCTTCTAATCCTGGTCCACGATAGGAATGAATTGATGAGCGATTTGCTTTATCAAAAGAGGCTTTAAAAATATAAGGAATATCTAGTTTATTGGTAACGGTGACATAATGTTCACAGATTTTCATCGCCAAATCACGAGATTCAAGCACATTCATACCACCAAATAGTACAAAGGGTAGATCATTAGCGACAGTAATGTCACCAATGTTTACTTTTTTTTGCTGCATCATAAAATTTTCCTAGTTAAGGTTTAAACCAGCGACCAAGGGTAACTCTATCATTACCACTGTAGTCGGTGAAGGTTTCTACTAATTGAAATCCGTGTTGTTTAAAAACAGTTTGCACTGCCTCGCCTTGTTTCCAACCATGTTCTATTAGTAACCACCCATATTGGTTTAAGTGCTTAGTTGCACCTTGTACAATTAGTTTAATATCAGCTAAACCATCATCTTCAGAAACTAATGCGCTTCTTGGTTCGTAGCGTACATCGCCTTGGGATAAGTGGATGTCTGTTGGCTCAATATAAGGAGGATTACTGACAATCATTGAAAACTTTCTATTCTTTATTGGTTTGTACCAATCACCTTGTAAAAAATAAACATTATTCACCCCGATTTGAGCGGCATTTTTTTGAGCTAAGATTAGGGCATCTTTATTTTTTTCAATTGCGGTAAATAAACAGTCTTGACGTTCGGTTGCCATTGCAATAACTATCGCGCCTGTACCCGTGCCAAGATCCAATACTTCACAAGGCACTTTAGGAAGGTACTCTAAACCTAATTCAACTAATTTTTCGGTATCCGGTCTAGGTATTAAAGTGACGTTAGAAACATTAAACTTTAAAGACCAAAACTCTTTTTCGCCAGTTATATAAGCGATAGGCTCACCATTTTTCCTGCGTTCTAAACATTTAGATAAAGCAATCAATTCATCATCAGTTAGCAATGTTTCACTGAACGCCATTAAAAATGTCCGCGTTTTTTGCGTAACAAAACTCAGTAAAATTTCAGCATCTCGCTTTGGGCTTTCACTATCTGTTAAGGTTTGAGAGGCACTTTTAAGCCATTGTAAGTATGTCATTCATCTTGTTCCGATAAAGCTGCTAGTTGATCAGCCTGATATTCCTGCACAATCGGATCGATTAGCATCTCTAATTTTCCTTCCATGACTTCATCTAAACGGTAAAGCGTTAAATTAATTCGATGATCGGTTACTCGACCTTGTGGATAATTATATGTTCTGATTCTATCTGAACGATCGCCTGAACCTAATAGATTTCGACGTGTTGAAGCCTCTTCTTGTTGGCGCTTACGTAGTTCCGCATCTTGAATTCTTGCAGCTAAAACTGACATTGCTTTGGCTCTGTTTTTATGTTGCGATCGCTCATCTTGACATTCAACAACGATGCCTGTAGGAATATGGGTAATACGAATAGCAGAATCTGTTGTATTAACATGCTGACCACCTGCGCCAGATGAACGATAGGTATCAATTTTTAAATCAGCTGGGTTGATTTCAGGCATTTCTGCTTCAGGGACTTCCGGTAAAACAGCAACGGTACAAGCAGATGTATGAATACGACCTTGAGATTCTGTTTCCGGTACACGTTGGACTCGGTGTCCACCAGATTCAAATTTTAAATTACCATAAACACCATCCCCACTAACTAACATAATAACTTCTTTATAGCCACCATGTTCACCATCATTTGCACTCATAATCTCAACACGCCAATTCCGTGATTCGGCAAATCTTGTATACATTCGAGCTAAGTCGCCAGCAAAAATAGCCGCTTCATCACCACCAGTTCCTGCTCTAACTTCGATAAAACAATTATAATCATCATTAGGATCTTTAGGTAATAGTAAAACTTGTAGTTGCTTTTCTTGTTCTTCAACTCGACTTAATGCTTCGTTTAACTCCTCTTGTGCCATTTCACTCATTTCAGGATCAGATAGCATCATTTTAGCTGTCTCAATATCCTCTTGTGTTTGCTTCCAATCAGAAAAGCACTTAACCACCCCTGTTAATTGCGAATATTCTTTAGACAAAGTGCGAAAGCGATTTTGATCCGCAATAACCGAAGCATCAGACAATAATGCTTGAACTTCTTCATAACGCTCTTGTAGCATTTCTAATTTGTTGATAATTGAAGATTTCATAAAAGTATATTTTATATAATAAAAAGTAAAATTAATTAAATTTGTGCGGCATTATATACTTATTCCCTTTTAAAATACAGTTTCGTCTTACACTTACAGTGTCAAAGTTATTTTATTTAAAAGGGAAAATTTGTAATTCACAACAAATCAATCTGCCAAAAATGTTACTCGTGTCACATAAATACATTTTTAATGTTTAAAAAAAGCCAATCACCATATAACATCAAAAAATGTAAACGGTATCATTAATAATTTACTTTTATTTGACTTAGATGGCGTTATCCATAATTTTCATAAAGATATTATCGCAAACATTACGATTAGCAATAAATTAATTTAATATATTTAAGGAGTTGGTTTTATGAAAAAACTTTTTATATTTAGTTTGGTTGGATTAAGTTCAATGGCTAATGCCACAGTCCAATGGGACACGCCACAAGGGCAATTAAAATTATATGGTGATATCGAATTTAATGTCGATGCAGCTAGCAGTAAACAACAACTTAGTTCACTACGTGCAACCGCCGAGAAAAAAAATAAGCCAGCGGATAAAGATCATTGGGATATTAATGGTCGGATATTAATTGGTTTGGATGGTTATCGCGAAATCAATAATAATTTTGCAGGATTTGTTGTGCAACCACTTGCTGATTTAGGTGGTGATATGAATTTAGATGATGCTGTGTTTTATTTTGGACAAAAACAAGATTGGAGCATTAAAGTTGGCCGCTATGAAGCTTATGATATGTTTCCGCTTGGGCAAGATACTTTTATTGAATATTCAGGTAATACGGCTAATGATCTTTATGAAGATGGTTTTGGTTATATTTATATGATGAAAGAAGGTCGAGGACGTAGCAAAAATGGTGGTAGTATTCAATTCAATAAACCATTCTTAGACAATTTTAACTTTGAGGTAAATGCATTAGTTAATAATGGTGAAAAAATGTTTAATAATTCAAGTTATCACGGTTATGACATTGAGAAAAAGAAAAATGTAGTTTATGTTCGACCAGTTTTATCGTGGAAAAATGATAATTTTTCTTCAGCAATTGCTGCTGAAACTAACGTGGTAAAAAATGCCTATGGTTATTATGACAGCAATGGCAAATTCCGTGATCAGTCACAACGTACGGGGTATGGTGCGACATTTTCATGGAACAGTGAGGGTAATTGGGATGAAACTAATAAAGGGCTAAAAATCAATACTAGTTTTGCTTATATGAATGCTAAAGATGAAAATGATATGACCATCGGTACTGATATCATCTGGGAAAAAGTTGGTTTAGGTTATTATTATGCCAATAACAATATTAAGAAATATAATTCAGATCCAGGCAAAAAAGAAAAGCACGGACATATTAATAACAAAGGTAGATATAAAATTCACACCGTTAATACTTCTTATCTAATTAATAATGTGATGGATATGGAGAACTTTAATATTTATTTAGGAGCATATTGGTCTTTACTAGATAGAAATAAAGCATATGGTGATAATACCGCAGATCGTTATGGTGCTCGTGTTAGATTTAAATATTTCTATTAATTAAATAAGCCAATTTATTTGAATTGTACTGATAAATTGGCTTATTTTCTATCCTTTTTTGCTTACTTTTACTCTAGGTGTATAGCTTAAAAAAGTTAGAGTTGAATTTAATTATAATTTAAAAATATAGTTATAGATAATTTATTTATTTTTTACTGAAACGTATGGTTACCTGAAAGTTTTTGACAAAAATTATCTTATAAAAAAATAAAAATGCCGTTAGTTTGAGCTAACGGCATTTTATTAAGTATATAAATGACTTATTATTACTATTTCTTCTTCGCCTTAGCATTTGGTAAATCAGTGACTGAGCCTTCATAAATTTCAGAGGCTAAGCCAATTGATTCATGCAATGTTGGGTGAGCATGAATTGTTAATGCAATATCTTCGGCATCGCAACCCATTTCGACAGCTAAGGTGATTTCACCAAGTAATTCACCGCCATTTGCACCAACAACCGCACCACCTAATAGGCGATTATCTGCTTTATTGAAGATCAGTTTTGTCATCCCTTCAGAGCAATCAGAAGCAATAGCTCGTCCTGAAGCTGCCCATGGGAAGATTGATACTTCATAATCAATACCTTTTTCTTTCGCTTCTTTTTCAGTTAAACCAACCCAAGCAACTTCGGGTTCGGTATAAGCAATAGAAGGAATGGTTTTTGGATCAAAGAAGTGTTTTTTACCTGCAATTACTTCTGCTGCCACATGACCTTCGTGTACGCCTTTGTGCGCAAGCATTGGTTGACCAACAATATCTCCAATTGCATAGATATGCGGAACATTGGTACGCATCTGTTTATCGACTTCGATAAATCCACGGTCAGTAACATTAACGCCTGCTTTTTCCGCACTAATTAATTTACCATTTGGTGTACGACCAATAGCCACTAATACCGCATCATAAGTATGAGTTTCGGTGCTGCCGTCTTTCTTTTCCATGGTAACATAAATTGCATCATGTTTTGCTTCAACGGTAGTAACTTTAGTTTCCAATCGTAAAGTGAATTTCTTTTGGATCTGTTTAGTAAAGACTTTAATTACATCTTTATCAGCAGCCGGAATCACTTGATCAAACATTTCAACTACATCGACTTCTGAACCAAGTGCATGGTATACAGTCCCCATTTCAAGACCTATAATTCCGCCACCCATTAATAATAATTTTTTAGGAATGGTGGTTAAAGCTAAGGCATCTGTAGAATCCCAAATACGAGGATCATCATGTGGAATAAAAGGCAACTTGATTGGACGAGAGCCCGCTGCAATAATCGCATTATCAAAGGTGATCTTAGTGATTCCTTTTGATGAAGTTACCTCCATTGTATGACTACCGGTAAACTGTGCCTCACCTTGAATAACATTGACTTTACGCATTTTGGCCATACCAGCTAGTCCATTAGTCAGTTGACTAATAACTTTTTCTTTCCAGCCACGCACTTTGTCTAATTCAAGTCTAGGTGTACCAAAATGGATACCATGTTCGGTTAATGATTTTGCTTCATCCATTACTTTAGCAACATGAAGTAATGCTTTTGATGGAATACAGCCTACATTTAAACAAACACCACCAAGTGTTGAATAACGTTCAACAAGGGTAACTTCTAGTCCAAGGTCTGCAGCACGAAACGCAGCGGAATAACCCGCTGGTCCTGCTCCTAAAACCACAACTTGTGTTTTAACATCTTGACTCATAATTTGATCTCCTTAATTACATCACTAAACGACGTAAGTCGGATAAGACGTTAACAATATGGCTTAAGAAGCGTGCACCATCAGCACCATCAATAACTCGGTGATCGAATGATAATGATAATGGCAACATTAGCCGTGGAGTAAACTCTTTGCCATTCCAAACTGGTTTCATGCTAGAGCGAGATACACCTAAAATACCAACTTCTGGCGCATTAACAATTGGTGTAAAAGAGGTTGTACCAATGCCACCAAGGCTAGAAATAGTGAAACATCCACCTTGCATATCGCTACCTGTCAATTTACCTTCACGTGCCTTTTTAGAAATTGCCGCAAGCTCACGAGAAAGTTCAACAATACCCTTTTTATCAACATCTTTAAATACTGGTACTACAAGACCATTTGGTGTATCGACAGCAACGCCAATATTAATGTATTTTTTGATAATTAAGGTTTGGGCATCTTCAGATAATGAGCTATTAAAGCGTGGATACGCTGTTAATGCACTTGCTACCGCTTTCATGATAAACACAAGTGGAGTGATCTTAAGATCAAGTTTTTTCTTATCTGCTTCTGCATTTTGTTGCTTACGAAATGCTTCTAAATCAGTAATATCTGTTTCATCAAATTCTGTCACATGCGGAATCATTACCCAGTTACGGTGTAAATTTGCACCTGATACTTTTTGAATTTTAGTTAATGGTAAACTTTCAACTTCACCAAATTTGCTAAAATCAACTTTAGGCCATGGTAATAGACCAGGTAATGCACCGCCTGTAGCGCCACTTTCAATTTGTTTAACAGCATTTTTTACGTAAGTTTGAATGTCTTCACGTAAAATACGGTTTTTAGGACCTGTAGCGGTAACTTTTGCTAGATTTACCCCAAATTCACGTGCTAAACGACGTACAGATGGTGTTGCATGAGCATAAGCATCGTTTTCAACAAACTCATTGCTTGATGAAGCAGGCGCTGATTTTGCAGCAACTGGTGCTGGCGTTGGCTCAGGTGCTGCTTTTTCAGCAACAGGAGCTGCGGCAGCTGGAGCTGCACTAGATGTAGTTTCAAATTCCATGATTTTGGAACCTGTTTTTACTTTATCACCCACTTTTATCGTGATACTTTTAACCGTACCAGCAATGGTTGCTGGTACTTCCATTGAGGCTTTATCACCCTCAACGGTAATTAATGAATCATCAACAGATATAGTATCGCCTACTTTTACCAAAATTTCCGTTACTTCGACTTCATCACCACCAATATCTGGAACTTTTACATCTACAATTTGGCTAGTTGCAGTTGGTGTTACTTCAACTTTTGGTGCTTCTTGTGCTGTAACTATAGCTGGAGCTGGAACGGCAGTCTCGCCACCTTGCCCATCAAAGACCATAATGTCAACGCCTGTTTTGACTTTATCGCCAATTTTTACAGAAATAGATTTAACAATACCAGCCTGTGGTGCAGGGATTTCCATTGATGCTTTATCACCTTCAACTGTCATAATTGACTGATCAGCTTCAACTTTATCGCCTATTTTAACCAGAATTTCGGTTACTTCTACTTCGTCACCACCGATATCAGGTAATTTGATTTGAATACTCATTATAATAACCTCTTATGCAATTCGTGGATTAAGTTTATCGGCATTGATTTCGAATTTTTTGATCGCATCTTCAACAACGCTAACTTCAATATCGCCACGTTTAGCAAGTTCACCCAATGCTGCAACCACAACATAAGATGCATCGACTTCAAAGTGATGACGTAAATTTTCACGGCTATCGCTGCGACCGAAACCGTCAGTACCGAGTACTCGATAGCTTTCAGCAGGTACAAATCCACGAATTTGCTCAGCAAACAATTTCATATAATCAGTTGAAACCACCGCTAGATTGTTATTCATAATTTGTGCAACATAAGGCACTTTTGGTGTTTCACTTGGATGCAACATATTATATCGTTCGCAATCTTGACCATCACGAGCAAGTTCAGTAAATGATGTTACGCTATAAACTTCTGAGCTAATACCATAATTTTTAGCTAAGATTTCAGCCGCTTCACGAACATGGCGTAAAATAGAGCCTGAACCTAGTAACTGAACAGTCGGTTTGCCTTTTTGACCCTCAACGATATCTAGTTTATAAATACCTCGTCGAATACCCTCTTCTGCACCTTCTGGCATTGCTGGTTGTGCATAGTTTTCATTGAGAGTTGTAATATAGTAGTAAACGTTTTCTTGCTCACCATACATGCGACGTAAACCGTCTTGCATGATTACCGCAACTTCATAAGCATAAGCAGGATCATATGATATACAGTTAGGGATAGTTAATGCTTGAATGTGACTGTGACCATCTTGGTGTTGTAGACCTTCACCATTTAGCGTTGTTCGACCAGAGGTTCCACCAATCATAAATCCACGAGCTTGTTGATCACCTGCTGCCCACATTAGATCACCAATACGTTGGAATCCAAACATTGAATAGTAAATGTAGAATGGAATCATTGGAAAATCATTTGTACTATATGAAGTGGCCGCAGCAATCCAAGAAGCCGTTGCACCACATTCATTAATTCCTTCTTGAAGAATTTGACCTTTCTCATCTTCACGATAATAAGCCACTTGTTCTTTATCTTGTGGTGTATATTGTTGACCGTGTGGATTATAAATACCAATTTGACGGAATAAACCTTCCATACCAAAAGTACGTGCTTCATCAGCTAGAATAGGTACTAAACGTGGAGCAAGTTCTTTATCCTTAAGCATAATATTAAGCGCACGGACAAATGCTATAGTGGTTGATATTTCTTTCGATTGAGCTTCAAGTAATGACGCAAATTCACTTAATGGAGGAATTGAAACAGTTCCTGAAAAATGAGTTAATCTAGATGGTACATAACCATGTAACGCTTCACGACGCTCATGAATGTATTTGTATTCTGGCGTGTGTTCCTCAAATTTGATGTATGGTAATTTTTCAAGTGCTTCATCTGTCACTGGAATATTGAAGAAATCGCGAACATGACGCACGCCATCCATATTCATTTTTTTCACTTGGTGAGCTATATTTTTTGCTTCAGCAGCAGCCCCCATACCATAACCTTTTATGGTGTGAGCAAGAATAACAGTTGGACGATCTTTAGTTTCTTTTGCTCGTTGGAATGCTGCAAACATTTTAACTGGATCTTGACCACCACGGTTTAATCTAAAGATTTCTTCATCAGACATATCTTTAACTAATTCAGCAGTTTCAGGGTATTTACCAAAGAAATGCTCGCGAACATAAGCACCGTCTTTTGATTTTAATGTTTGATAATCACCATCAAGTGTTTCATTCATTAGGCGAATTAACTTACCTGATTTATCTTTTTGGAGAAGTTTATCCCAACGGTCACCCCAAAGAACTTTAATTACGTTCCAACCAGCACCAGCAAATACACCTTCTAGTTCATTAATAATTTTACCATTACCCGTTACTGGACCATCTAAACGTTGTAAATTACAGTTGATAACAAAAACTAAATTATCTAGTTTTTCACGTGTTGCAACGGTAATTGCACCTTTTGATTCTGGTTCATCCATCTCACCATCACCTAAGAAAGCATAGACAGTCTGTTCAGAAGTATCTTTCAAACCACGATTTTCTAAATATTTTAAAAAACGTGCTTGATAAATGGCATTAACAGGACCAAGCCCCATCGATACTGTTGGAAATTGCCAAAATTCTGGAAGCAATTTAGGATGAGGGTATGATGGTAAACCTTTACCATGAACTTCTTGACGGAAATTATCTAACTGCTCTTCGGTTAAACGTCCTTCAATAAAGGCTCGAGAGTAAATACCTGGTGAGATGTGCCCTTGGAAGTAAATTAAATCACCGCCATCTTTTTCATTACGAGCACGGAAAAAGTGGTTAAAACAGACTTCATAAAAAGTAGCTGCAGATTGGAACGATGCCATATGACCACCAAGCTCTAAATCTTTCTTTGAAGCTCGTAACACCATCATAATTGCATTCCAACGGACAATTGAACGAATACGTCTTTCTATTTCCCAATCGCCAGGATAAGCAGGTTGCTCTTCTACTGGAATAGTATTGACATAATTGCTTGTTGAAGAACCAAAAAGTACTGGAACACCACCATCTCTCGCCTTATTAACTATTTGTTCAATAATATACTGTGCACGTTCGACACCTTCTTCTCGAATAATAGACTCAACACTTTTGAGCCAATCTTGTGTTTCAATGGGATCGACATCATTCATTTGCATGTCCGACATATAAAAACCTCTTTTTTGTTTAGAAAAATACAACGTTTTATTCTTAATTACATTAAAAAATGTCACTAATCAAGCTAAAACGCTGGATTACGGAGTTTCATTTATAGCAGTCTGCCATTTTTAAAAAAAAAGTAAAGCAAACTGCTACTTTGAAAAGAATGTTAATTCCTATCAAATTAATCAACTATTTCAATAATAATAACAAAATTAATATTATTTATCTGATAAATAATTAAATTTTAATTAAGAGTAAGTATAAATATTATTTTAATAGCTACACTAAAAATAACTACAAGTTGTCAAGTTATTATAAAATCTGTTATATACTTGTAAAAATAACGATAATACTACTTGAAGATAACAAAAAATACTATGATCATTAATGATGTCATTATCAAAGACTTAAAAATTGAACCATATGCGCACACCTATCAAGCTATGCATAATTTTACCAAACAACGTAATGAGCATTCTCTTGATGAAATCTGGCTAGTCGAGCATGAACCTGTATTTACCCAAGGTAAAGTTGGTAAAGCAGAACATTTATTAAATCAGACAGATATCCCTGTTATTCAGACCGATCGCGGTGGTCAAATTACTTATCATGCTCCAGGTCAACAAATCATGTATATTTTATTTGATTTAAAAAGACTTAAGCTAGGTATCCGAGACGTAGTTAGTTATTTAGAAAATAGTGTCATTCAAACATTGCTCCATTATGGTATTATAGCTCATGCAAAGTCTGATGCGCCGGGAGTTTATATTAACGAAAAAAAAATTTGCTCACTTGGGTTGCATATTAGTCGAGGTTGTACTTTACATGGACTAGCATTTAATGTTGATATGGATCTTTCCCCTTTTAATAATATTAACCCTTGTGGCTACGCCGGATTACAAATGACTCAACTAAAAGAATATGTCTCTCAAATTGACCGTAAAGAGATAAAACAACTATTAACCAATAATTTTATTAAGCAGTTACCTCAAAGATAAGATACCAATTATGCAAAATAATGAAACAATAATCAGAAGTTCGAAATATCGTGATGCCGAAAAGACGCGCTTAATTCCAACTGTAACATTAGAAGATGTCGCACCACTAAAAAAACCTGAATGGATGCGAATTAAATTATCTGCTCACTCTGATAATATAGCACATATTAAAAAAACAATGCGCAAACATGGATTACATTCAGTCTGTGAAGAAGCATCTTGCCCTAATTTAGCTGAATGTTTTAATCATGGCACGGCTACTTTTATGATTTTGGGCGATATTTGTACCCGCCGTTGCCCATTTTGTGATGTAGCTCATGGTAGACCATTGCCACCAGATAGTAAAGAACCCATTAAGTTAGCGAAAACCATTCAAGAAATGAAATTACGCTATGTTGTTATTACCTCGGTTGATAGGGATGATTTAAAAGATGGTGGAGCTAGCCATTTTGCTAATTGTACTCGAGAAATCAGAGCATTAAACCCAAATATAAAGGTTGAAACATTAACACCTGATTTTCGTGGTTGTATTGATGAAGCAATTGATGTCTTAAGTAATAATCCACCTGATGTATTTAATCATAATTTAGAAAATATACCTCGCTTATATAAAAGGATCCGACCTGGCGCTAACTATGAAGGGTCACTTAAATTACTGGCAGCATTTAAAGAACGATATCCTAAAATTCCTACAAAATCTGGGTTGATGGTAGGACTTGGCGAAACAAATCAAGAATTAGTTCAAGTGTTAAAAGATTTACGCAGTCATGGTGTTACTATGTTGACGCTTGGTCAATATTTACAACCAAGTAAATATCATTTACCCGTTGAACGTTATGTTTCACCACAAGAATTTGAAGAATTAAAGCAAACGGCATTAAATATGGGATTCACTCATGCAGCTTGTGGGCCATTTGTACGTTCATCTTATCATGCTGATTTACAAGCAATGGGCAAAGAGGTGAAGTAATCTTCACCTCTTTTTATTATTCTATTCAAAAGCTAAATCAATTATCCACAACCATAAAACGGCGATTTTCAGTAACGATTTGCAAAAAGATGGGTAAGCTAATTTTTTCTTCTTTTTGCAATTTACCATTAATATCATAAATTTTAGAACGACCAAAGGCATCTAAAACAACCGTTTTATCATCATAAAGTGCAGCTATAGTATTTTCACCACCAGCAACTAGCCATTGTCTAGGCTTTCGAGTAAATAGGTTTTTACCTTGACTGTATTGTTGAGGTGGCGTAGTAACATAAAATGCGTCTTGCATTAATGTAAGCATAATATCAGTTTGCGAAGTTGCTTCTGTTATTTGGGCTCTTCCTTTATTCGGCCATGATATAATCAATGGTACTTTTAATGATTCTCTCTTAAAGTCGCTACTTGTATTGCGTGATGCTACTTTTTTTAGCTCGTCAATTTTAATATCATTCGAACCAGTAATAACAATAATTGTATCATCATTGGCATTAGATAATTTTAAATAGGCAATTAATGATTCAATGTATTGATCTAGCCTTTTAGCTTCTGATTGAAGATCTGATATTGTAATTTTTTTATTTTTACTTCCCAATGAATATTGGATTATAGAAAACAGAGGTGCATGATTAGCAAGGCTATTTTGTTCTTCATGCCAAGCCCTCCAGTTTTCTGTTATTTGTTTATTAGATTGTTTTTTAGGTTGTGGTATTGAAAAATTAGATAACAAAGCTGAACGATATAAAGGCTCAGCAAAACCATCTTCCGAAAATAGACCTAAGTTGTAGTGCTGTTTAGTAACAACATCAAGCAATACAGACGGTTTATGTCCAACAAGGATACTATTATAGTAGTTAGGATCTAACCCATAAAACAATGAAAAGTCATTTAAATAGGACTGATTACTTGCACCATAATGATTAGTAAAGAAAATATTATCTTGAGAAAATTCATTTAACCACGGCATATGTTTAGTTAATAAATTAGTATTCCACCCTTCAATAACAATCATTAACACATTATTTTTCATCGGTTTTTGATCATAAACAACACTTCCCAACGGATACTCAATTGCCATCGCAAAAGGATTTCCTTCTTGAATAACACGGTCATGATAACCATTTTCCTTAATAAAACCATAACGTTCAAGAAAATGACGAGCAGTTAAAGGATAAGAAAGTGGTAGGCTTGAACGCTGCATAGTAATTGGTCGATAAAAATTAGCATCAGCCCAAATATGAATCAAATGTGAGGTAACGAAACAAAGAATAAAAAGAATTACTACGGGCTTTGCATAGTACTTACGTTTACTTAAGCTACGTAATTTTTTCCAGCTCCATACCGAAAATAAAATTTCAATCAACAAAATAAACGGAATAGCAATAAATACCGTACTTAAATAAGTGACTTTTTGCGATGAAAATAATTGCCAAATAGACAAATTAAGATGCATTCTAAAATGCGAAAAAACTTCAATATCAATAATTAGTAATGAAAGACCTACTGTTGCAAAAACCGTTGCTATAATCCTTTGCCATCGAGATGAATGAATGAAAAAACTTAATGGAAAAAGCAGAATCAAATAAGCAATAAAGGTCAAATAGCTGAAATGTCCGATTGCACTAATAATTGCATAAAATCGCCCCATAAAAGTACGAGGCCAATCTGCAATAAATAAATATTGACTACCTAGTAAAATTACAACAAAAATATTAAACAACGTAAACCAATGCCCCCAACTAACAATTTGTGAGGCACGATAGTCTTTGAAGTAAGTATTTTTGATTTTGAGCATATTAAGTCGTTGCTAATGGTGATTGTTAAGATAAATAAACAATAAATTATGTTTTAGTTTACCTTATTTTAAAAAATCTTTCTGTAAATTTTTTATTTGCTACCATAAAGATTTTGGTAATCTGTTGGCGATACATCGGATACTTGTTATAATTTCAAAATGAAATAAGTTAACAAAAAGATAAAAACTTTGGCAATTAAACAACTCAACGCAAAACTGATCCAGCCTGATTTATCCTATATTTCTGAACTTAGAAACAAAACTAATAATTCAATATCATTAGAATCAGAAAAATCAGAACATTTACTCATGTGGCAACCACGTTTGGCCTCTGCCTTAGCACTGTTATGCCCACCCAAAAGAGTATGTTATAGCCCCCGCTTTATGTTGCTTAAAGCTCCTGAAAGTGAGCTTTTTTTTGATTTACTAAGACAAGCCATTAAATCTGATTTATCTTCACCTTCATTAGGCTATAGTTATTTTTTTAGCGAAAGTAAAATTACGCTGACCAATGCAAAGAGCAAACAAGATAATTTTGCAGCCCAAGACAATTGTTTATTTGCATCATCTGTTGATAGTGAAAAACTATTTGGTTGTGTTAGACAACCTGAGAATAGCCCTATAAAATTACAAGCTGGACTTGTTCATCGTGCTAATGGCGGCATTCTAATTTTAGGCCTTCGCTCACTACTTAGCCAACCATTGTTATGGTCTAAACTAAAACAAATGGTAATAAAGCAAGAATTTGAATGGGTTTCAGCTGACGAATCTCATCCTTTACCTTTGTCTATTCCTCCTATGCCACTTGATTTACGAATCATTTTAGTTGGGGATAGATTAAGTTTAGCAGAATTACAAGATTTTGAACCTGAATTTTATTCAACTTCTATCTATACTGAATTTGAAAATGAATTACCAGTCAAATCATCCGAGCAAATAGAACACTGGATTAATTACTTAAAATTTATCGCTAATAAACAACAATTACCTAATATTGACACCTTAGCTTTAGCAAAAATTTACAAAGAGGCTACTCGCTATACTGGTGATCAACATTACCTCCCTCTTTCGGTAGATTGGATTAATTCGCTATTAGTTAATGCTACACACTTTATGCAAAATAGTGTAATCGATGAATCAGCCATCACTTCTGCTATAAAGCAAAAATCATGGCACGAAAATTATTTGCAAGAAAGGCTACATGAGGAGATATTTAGTAATCAAATAATGATTAATACGAAAGATCAAGTGGTTGGACAAATAAATGGTTTATCGGTAATTGAATATCCTGGACATCCAAAAACTATCGGCGAACCGACACGTTTAAGTTGCCTTATTCATTTTGGCGATGGTGAACTCATTGATATTGAACGCAAAACAGAATTAGCCGGTAATATTCATTCAAAAGGAATGATGATAATGCAAGCTTTTATCATGTCTGAGTTTGCATTTAATCACCAATTACCTTTTTCGGCTTCTTTAGTGTTTGAACAATCTTACAGTGAAATTGATGGTGATAGTGCTTCGCTTGCCGGACTTTGTGCAATCATTAGCGCTTTATCTCAGCAACCTATCGATCAGCAGTTGGCTGTAACCGGTTCAGTGGATCAATTTGGTCATGTTCAAGCAATTGGTGGCGTTAACGAAAAAATTGAAGGATTTTTTGCCGTTTGTCAGCATCAAGGCTTAACAGGTCAACAAGGAGTGATCATACCAGCTATCAATCAACGCCATCTAAGTTTAAGTGATGAAGTTATTGAAGCTATTGAACAAGAGAAGTTTTCAATATGGACAGTTGAACATATTGCCGATGCTCTTTATTTGCTGACAGGTATTCCGTATAAAGATAAAAGTAACATCAATCTTTACCAATTAATTCACGCACGTATGCATGCAGTATTACTACAAGACAAAAAACAAGATAGTTGGTTAAGTAGATGGCAAAAATATTGCAAAAAGTAACAATACCAAATAAACTTTGGTTCAAAATTTTATTAATTACGAAATAGAAAAAGAGAGTTAGCTAACTTTCAATTTTTCAAAACATGTTTTAATTTACATTAAATAAAAGGTTTTTTTATGACATTTGAACGTAAATCATCTTACGATAAAGCAGATCTGATTAAATCAGGCAATAATGAGTTATTTGGTCATGATGGACCACCATTACCATCTGATTTAATGTTAATGATGGATCGTATTATCGAAATGAATGAAAACGGTGGTAACTTTGGCAAAGGTTTTGTTGAAGCTGAACTTGATATTAATCCTGATTTATGGTTTTTTAAATGTCATTTTAAAAACGATCCGGTTATGCCTGGCTGCCTTGGACTTGATGCTATGTGGCAATTAGTTGGATTTTATTTAGGTTGGATTGGCGGTAAAGGGAAAGGGCGAGCTTTAGGTGTTGGTGAGGTAAAATTTACAGGGCAAGTACTACCAACTAATAAAAAAGTAACCTATAAAATCCATTTCAAACGTGTAATTAATCGAAAATTAATTATGGGTATCGGTGATGGTGAAGTTTTTGTTGATGGTAAGCTTATTTATCAAGCATCTGATTTAAAAGTAGGTCTATTCCAAGATACCAACGCTTTTTAATTAAAAGTCACTCTTTCTGTCAGCCTTATTAAATACAAGTAAGGTTGACATCATCTCTTTTTTATCAAATTCATATGTAGTTATAGCATAAACAATCATGTATAATGCTACAAATTTTTATACTTTTTTATTTATAATGAATCGTTTAAAACATTTATTGATTTGTATTATTTTATTTTTTTTATCAAACACGCTAGTTTATGCTGATTTCAATGGTAAAGTTGTCAAAGTAATTGATGGCGATACAGTCGATATCTTAACTGTCAAAAAACAAAAAATCCGTGTTCGTTTGCTTGATATCGATGCTCCTGAAAGTAAACAAGCCTATGGTAATGTATCACGGAAATATTTAGCTTCACTTATTGCTGGTAAAAATGTCTTTGTTAAAGAAAACAAAAAAGATATCTATAAAAGAACCTTAGGTACTATTTTTTTAAATAAAGTTAATATTAATGCCAAAATGGTCGAAAAAGGTTATGCTTGGGCATATCGTTATAAAGGGGTAGCTAATAACAAAATGATGGTAAAATTAGAGGCCAGAGCAAAACAGAACCAAATAGGACTATGGAAAGATAAACATCCAATAGCTCCTTGGGATTTTCGACATAATAACAAATAAAGCGCCTTATAAAATACCTATTTTTTAAGAGGAGTAGAGCTTCAACATGTCAATGCTAAGCAAGTCTACTTCTTGATTATCGGCTGGTAGTACAGAAATCTATTGTTTATTATATTCTAAGCTTTGTTTGATTATGTCAGTTGGTTATTTAATTGCTAAATCATCAGAGCTAGTTTTGAGTTAACTATCAATATAAAATTTTTACAAGCTTCAGACAAATCAGCCATAGCTACAGGAAAAATGCCTAAAAGTGCCATAAAAATACTAATTTTTACCTTTTTATATTTCATATTTATTGGTAATGTATAAAAAAAACAAATTAAATATTATAAAATAACTAGGATTTAATGAAAAATTTTAGGATGGAAATATATAAATCTTACCAGCAAATGCTGATAAGATAATAAAAAAAATTAGATCACACTAACATCTGTAGCTGAAGGACCTCGAGGGCTATCTTGAATAGAAAACTCTACTTGTTGACCTTCACCTAAAGTTTTGAATCCATCGCCAGAAATTGCAGAGAAATGTACAAATACATCTTTGCTACCATCAGCGGGAGAAATGAAACCAAAACCTTTACTTTCGTTAAACCATTTTACTTGGCCAGTTTTCTTAGACATAATAATCTTCCTATAAATAAATTAACTTTAGCCCCTAAAGGGCTTATTCAAAAACATAAAACCTAGATTACTTATTAACACTAAGAAGAATATACTAAAGAAAACTAATCTCTAAGACATAGTAAACTACAAACTACATATATCGAAATGTTACAAAATAAATCCGCATGTCGTATGCTTGTTTCTATTTACTCATAATTAGTTTACTAATGCAAGCAATCTTTTTAAAAGATTACTTATTATATCAGTAAAAATAATTCATAACGCTAATTTGAAGATATAACATTATGAATTTTATAATATTAATTTTTTGCCATTATTTGAGATTTTTTTATCGTTGCTTCCACTGCATCAATAACAGCCGATCTAAATCCTTTGGCTTCAAGTATTTGCACACCTTCAATGGTTGTACCTGCAGGTGAGCAGACCATATCTTTTAACTCCCCAGGATGTTTACCTGTTTCTAATAATAGTTTTGCCGATCCTAAAACTGCTTGGGCAGCAAACTTGTAAGCTTGTTTTCTTGATAATCCGCCTTTAACCGCGCCATCTGCTAGTGCTTCAATAAACATAAACACAAAAGCGGGGGAAGATCCACTTGCGCCAATAACTGCGTCAATTAAACCTTCAGGAACAACTTCAGTTTCACCAATACAATTTAACAATTGTTGAACAATAGACAATTCTTCATCGGTAATTTCGGTATTAGGGGTAATTGAACACATAGCAGCATTAACAAGGGCTGGTGTGTTTGGCATAACTCGTATAATTTTTTGCTCATAACCCACACATTTGGCAATTGTTTTAATAGTAACACCCGCTGCAATTGAAATTACAATGGTATTTTTCTTTAATTCTTTTTGAATATCAACAAGTACATCAACAAACACATTAGGCTTAACCGCAACAAAAACTATATCGGCTTCTCGAGCAACATCTCTTGCTGAATCGAGATTATTTACTGAATAAGTTTGATTAAGAACTTGACCTTTTTCCGGATGATGATCATAAACATAAATTTGTGTTCCCGGCACAATATTACTACCCAAAATACCTTGCAATATAGCATTCCCCATGTTACCTAAACCAATAAAACCAATTCGTTGTTCCATTTTCACCCTCTTTTACAAAAGATTATTTAAAAAGATTATAATTGATTTTATATATAAATCTCAAAATTTTATATTCTAAGAAATTATTTAATTACTTTTATAAAAAAATGCAGATTATATTAACAGTCCGGCATTACTTGCATACCATATTGCTGCCCATTTTGCATAAGGGAAAATATTTGCTTAATTTTACCTTCATTGATTAAATTGCTAACGGCAGATGTATTTATAAGCACTTCAAATAATGCTTTACGTCCATTTTCAATAGGTATTAATTTTTGATTTATAATAGCTTTTAAACTATTGGAAAGTTGCGAGCGAATAAAATCTCGAGAGCCGTATTCAAATACATCAATAATACGATTAATGGTCTGAATAGCAGAACTAGTATGTAAAGTAGCAAAAACTAAATGGCCTGTTTCAGCAGCCGTTAATGCGGCTTGGATTGAACGTTTATTGCGTAGTTCTCCTAGCAATAGGATATCAGGATCTTGTCTTAAAAGGCTATCGATAGCGCTTGTGAAATTTATCACTTCGCATTGCTGAATTAACGATTTATCATTTTGATAAATATACTCAATCGGATCTTCTAAGGTAATAATATGCTTAGCTACTGTTGAATTTATGTATTGAATTAATGACGCCAAAGTCGTTGTTTTACCACTTCCTGTTGCACCTGTGACAAGAATAATTCCCGACTCAATTACGGCTAGATCCTTAAAAATATTGGGGGCATTAATTTCCGAAAGAGTAGGTATCCGATGATTAATAATGCGAAACACAGCAGAAATGCCGCGCTGTTGATAAAAAATATTAACTCTAAATCGCCCTACTTCAACCAAATGATATGTAAGATCTATTTGTCCACTTTGTTTTAAGATATCAATTTGTGGTTGTTCCAATAAATTGAGTAATTTAATTTCAAGTTCTACCGGAGATAATTTGTCTTCAGACAAAAACTTTAATTGCCCATTAACTCGAATGCATGGTGCTTCACCACTTGAAAGGTGCAAATCAGATGCTTTTTGCGTTACACTAAGCGACAACATCGATTTTAACATTATATTTTACCTATTAGTTTATTAATTGGGAATTAACATGAATACAGTACGTGACAATTTACTTACTATAAAAAACACAATTCAAAAAATAGCCGAAAAATGCGAACGAGATCCCAATACAATCGAACTTATTGCGGTCAGTAAAACAAAACCAGTAACCCTAATCAAACAAGCGATAGATGCAGGTCAACTATCTTTTGGTGAAAACTATGTTCAAGAAGGCGTTGAAAAAATCCTGTATTTTAAACAAACACTTCCCAATACTTTATTAACTTGGCATTTTATTGGTCCATTACAATCGAACAAAAGCAAATTAGTCGCTGAACACTTTGATTGGATGCATACCATTGATCGATTTAAAATTGCTCAACGTTTAAATGCTCAGCGCCCAGCTAATATGGAAAACTTAAATGTACTTATTCAAGTTAATATTAGTAAAGAAGCCAGCAAGTCGGGGGTTGATCCTGAACAAGTTTCTGATTTAGCAAAACAAATTATAACACTACCCAATTTAAATTTACGTGGATTAATGGCGATCCCTGAAATTGAAAATGATTTTGACAAACAATTAAACGTCTTTAACAAAATGCATGAGCTTTTGCGTTCTTTACAAACTGATTATCCATTTATGGATACATTATCCATGGGCATGAGTGGCGACATGCAAGCTGCTATTGTTGCTGGTAGCACTATGGTTCGAATAGGTACAGCGATCTTTGGAACAAGACAGTATTTGTGATATATTGCCCGAATAGTTTATTTTAAGGAGTCTTAAATGACATCGCTTTATTTTCTAGGTAATACCATCTTAACGGTATGTCTCTATGTTTTAATTTTGCGTTTATGGATGCAGCGTGTGCGTGTAAATTTCTATAACCCATTTACCCAATTTATCGTACGAATAACTCAACCTGTTATCGGTCCACTACGCAAAGTCATTCCTTCTATTAAGCAAATCGATACCGCTACATGGGTTCTTTTATACTTTGTTGCCGTCATCAAAATTCTTTTTATTTCCAACTATGGAATGATTAGTGAATCAATTTGGGCTAGTAAATACCTACTTTATGCTGTTGCTGCCATAGCTCATGCATTTGGGCATTTATTATTCTGGTTATTACTATTTCGAGCAATTCTAAGTTGGGTTAGCCGTGGACAATCAAATACAGATGAATTACTTACCCAGTTAACTGAGCCACTTATAGCACCAATTCGCCGTATTGTGCCACCGCTTGGAATGATTGATATCTCATTTATGATTTTTGTATTTATTTTAATGTTTTTAAATATGCTTGCTGTTGATGTATTTGGATATTTATGGCTGATACTTTAAACTCAAATCAAAAGGGAGCAGTAGCTCCCTATTTTAAATAATATGGTCTTCCCAACAAATCACATCTTTTTCATAAACAATCCGATTTTTAACTGATATCTTCAGCTTATGCATAAGCTTTTTATTACCCGTAATAATCGGATGCCAATGTGGCAATTGCCCTGTTTCAGAAAAATAACGATAGGTACAGGTTAAAGGTAACCATTCAATGGTAAGGAGGTTATCACGAGTTAACTTGATACAATCGGGTTCATAATCAAAACGTCTATTATAATGTTTACATTGACAAGTATTGGAATCAAGCAAATTACAAGCAACATTAGTATATAAGATCTCGTCTGTATCTTCGTCCATCAATTTATTTAAGCAACATTGACCACAACCATCACAGAGCTGTTCCCATTCTTCATCGCTCATCTGAGCTAATGTCTTAGATTCCCAAAATGGCTCAATCATACTTTGAAATCATCTTCTTTTAGCATTTGTAAGAAAAATCCATCAGTTTTAATTTTTTCTTCTATTTCAGTGGCGGTACCAACTACAAATTTTCGTTTACCGTCAAGTAATACTTTCATGACAAAAACAGGAGAACCAAAAATAGACATTACTTTTTCAGGAATCGTTGAAAAATCATTTTCATGTTCCATATATAGATAGCTGTTCTCTTTTTTGGTACTTCGGTAAATATAACACCACATCATAGAATAAAACCTTTACTCATTAATACTATTTATTAAGACAATTTTGTAAATAAACACCTGCGCCAAACAAGCCTGGATCTTCATGTGTTATTACATAAACAGGAATTTTTTTGACTAAATAGGACATACGCCCTTTATGTTCAAAAGCATCTCTAAATGGAGATGTTTTAAAAAATTCGATAAAACGCGGCACAATACCACCAGCAATATAAACACCACCTTGTGTATTAAGTGTTAATGCCAAATTACCTCCAAAACGCCCCATAAAAGTACAAAAATAGGTTAAAGTTTGTAAGCAAAGTGGACAACTTTTAGATAGAGCTTTCTCAACAATAATGTCGGGTGTAATCTCTATTACTGGTTGATTATTAATTTGTAACAACGCTTGATAAATATTAACAATACCATTGCCTGATAAAAACCGCTCAGTAGAAACACGCCCAAATTTTTTGCGAAGTTGCATTAAAATACGGTCTTCATCATCACTTATCATTGGAAGCTCTGTATGCCCCCCTTCTCCTGACAAACTAATCCAGCGTCCATTAACTTTAATTAAATGCGACACTCCAAGCCCTGTACCTGCACCATAAATTGCAATTGGATAATCTAAATCAGGTTCATCGCCACCAATCTGAACAAGATCTTGTTTAGATAATTTAGGGATTGAAGTCGATACTGCTGTAAAATCATTAATTACTTCTAGTTTTTCAAGATTAAGTTCCTTAACTAATTTAGCTCGTGAAAACGACAAATCATTGTTTGTCATGCTAATTATATCTTCATCATTAATCGGACAGGCAATTGCAATACAAGCCATTTTTATAGTAACTGATTGAGCTTGTAAGTAATTCTTAATTAATTTTAGTAATACATCATCCTTTGCAATAAGAACTTTAGTTATTGCTGATAACTCATTTGTAGCCAAATTATAAAGCGCAAATCGAGCATTAGTTCCACCAATATCGGTGACAAGTGCATATTGATTCATGTTACTTCCTTTATGATAAATTAATTCTTTTTAGTTAAAATAATAAGTTTTGCCCATCAATCGATGAAAGTATATTGCTGATATTAATAATTATTTATATTAAATTATCCTAAGCAGTTAGTACGATAAGAATTTCATCTAATATATTAAAAAACTATCGAATAAAAACTCAATTTAAATCAATAAATCTACAACCACTTTTTAAGTTTAAAATAAATATAAGGAGCAACGCCTGCTAGCAACATTAATAGTAATGAAAACGGATAACCATATTCCCATTTTAATTCTGGCATGAATTCAAAATTCATACCATAAGCTGAAGCAACTACCGTTGGGGGTAAAAACACAACAGATACAACCGAGAAAATTTTGATAATTCGACTCTGTTCAATATTGATAAAACTGGTTGCAGCTTGCATTAAAAAGTTTACTTTTTGGAATAATGACTCATTATGAGGAACAAGCGATTCAATATCGCGAATAACTTCACGAGCTTGCTCTAGCTGATCTACTGGCATTTTTGCTCGGCGAACTAAATAATTAACCGCTCGTTGGCTATCCATCAAACAAAGACGAACTTTCCACGCGGTATCTTCAAGTTCAGCCAATGAGGTAATAGCTTCATCATAATGCTCTTGAGCAGAACGATCCATAATAATTAAACTTAATTCTTCGAGTTCACTGTAGATATTTTCAATTTGATCTGCTAACTGCTCAACTTTAACTTCAAATAAATCAAGTAAAACTTCATAAGGATTTCCATCGTTCATGCCTTGATAGCGCGATCGCATGCGATACAAACGAAATGCTGGTAAATCTCGCTCACGTAGAGTGAACAAACGACCATTATGCACTGTAAAAGCTACCGTTGAGTTGCCAGCACGATCTTCAGCATCTTCATAAAAAAAGAAAGAGTGGACGTGTAAACCTTCGTTATCTTCAAAAAAACGAGCTGACGCTTCAATATCGTCAAGTTCAATACTAGTTGCTAAGTTTTGTCCTAAATGTGTTAAAACAAAATCTCGATCAGCTTCTTCTGGCTCAATTAAATCAATCCAAGTTGCATTATTTATATCGCCTTCATTAATTTTTACTAATTGTTTGTTTTTCAATCCAAACGCATTAATCATAAGGCCTCCTATAGGAAAAATCTTTTAGAACATCACATTAACAAATGTTTGGCATTATACTCGCTATAGCAACAAATTCCTATGTTTAAACCTATCTTTCTATATCATTTATAAAATGAACGCAAAATTCCATTATTGAATTAAATTCGCTGATATTACTGCAGTCTCATGTTACAATACGCAACTTAAATGCTTAGTGTAATTTTTAGGAGTCAATAATGGCCAGTAGAGGAATAAATAAAGTCATTTTAGTTGGTAATTTAGGTCAAGATCCCGAAGTTCGTTACATGCCTAATGGTAATGCTGTTGCAAATATTAGCATTGCAACATCGGAAACATGGAAGGATAAACAAACTAATGAAAATCGTGAGCGAACTGAATGGCATCGCGTTGTTGTATTTGGTAAATTAGCTGAAATTGCGGGCGAATATTTAAAAAAAGGCTCACAAGTTTACCTCGAAGGACAATTACAAACTCGAAAATGGCAGGACCAATCAGGACAAGATCGTTACACGACAGAAGTTGTAATAAACCCTATTGGCGGTACTTTGCAAATTCTAGGAACACGCAATAGTGGTGAAAATATGGGCGATGGATCACAAAATTGGGGACAAAGTGCTAATAATTCTTCATCAGCACCAATGGCTCAGTCTCGTCCTACAACACAAAATGCGCCAGCACAGCCTGCAGCAACCCCAGAACCGCCGATGGATTTTGATGATGATATTCCATTCTGATTAGAAGTCCTATTTGATTAAATGAAAGGAGTAATATTATACTCCTTTCAAACTTTAATTTGATATCACATTTTATCTACTAATTTATAAGAATTATTCAGATTTAGTATTATTTTTACTAATATTAGACCTATAATTATCAGCGTAGAACCTGCAATTTTTTCAAACATGGTAATAAAATCCGATACCCAATTACAACCACCTCCATATATCATTTTTTGATTATTTCAATTATACTTAGCTACAAATTTTGTTGGATTTAAAATAAATCTATGTTGGAACTTATACAAACTGTCGGCTTTGGTTTAATTTTATTTATTCCTTTAACGAATCCTTTAACCACTGTGGTACTGTTATTGGGTCTATCTGGGGATATGACCAATGAAGAACGGAATTACCAATCAAAATTGACCTGTATTTATGTGTTTATAATTATGGTTGTCTCGTTTTATTGTGGGCAACTAGTGATGAGCACATTTGGCATATCGATTCCCGGATTACGTATTGCTGGTGGCATGATTGTTGGCGTTATTGGCTTTAGAATGTTATTTCCACAGCAACCATCACACAAAACTCTTGAAGCAGATGCAAAAAAGAAAGAGATCTCAAATAATATCGCTTTTGTTCCTCTCGCCATGCCAAGTACAGCAGGACCCGGAACGATTGCAATGATAATAAGTATGTCATCAACAGTAAAAAGTGGTGGCTATAACGTTTCAACTTGGGTTGTTTATACCGCTTCGATATTAGTGCCTTTATTATTATGTATTATTCTTTGGTTTTGTATGCGCAGTGCTGGCAGTATAATGCGCTTTATGGGAAAAAGTGGCATTGAAGCCACTTCAAGAATTATGGGCTTTTTATTAGTTTGTGTTGGAACACAATTTATAATTAATGGTGTGAAAGAAATTATATTAAATTTCCCTAATATCTAATATAAAAACATAAACTCAATAAAGCTAAAGCATTGGTATATTTTTAATCATTTCCACTCGCATTAAATAATCGTAGAGTGGAACGAGTTGTTTAAATCCTTTAATTAATTTTTTGGGTAAGTCACTATTTAACACGTCTTCAATATGATTACTTGTTACCATAACTGCGAGATTTTTTCGGTTATACCATGTTGCAATTTTAGCATCCTGCTCTTTGATTAAAGGACGTTTATAGCTTTCACCAACAAGTTCAAATGGTTTTTTGACACAACGTGTCATGGTCAAAAACTTCTTAGTATCGTTAATAATCTCATCTCGAAAAATATCCATCGTCTGTTTTGACGAACAATAATAGCCAAGTCCATATTGATAACTACTAGGGCTAATTTCAAAAAAATAAGCAGGCGCTTCTTTCCAATCTTTATTTGGTCGTTTAAATGTCAACCATAGTCGGCTACGATAAAGTGATTTATCATTTGAAAAACGAGTATCTCGATGTATACGTGAAATCGTTTTACCAATAGCAGGACGAGTTTCAAACCACTCATCAATTTTGAGCATCTCTGGTGTTAATTGTTCAACCAAAAGCCTAAACGGTTTAACTAAATCGTTATCATAAATAGCACGATGCTCTTCAAACCACGGTTTGCTGTTTTTAATCCAAGCGTCTTGTAAAAAATTAAGCCCTTCTTGCGTAAACCCAGTAAAGTTTGCCATTGCTTACTCCTTAAATAACGCTCTTACTTTTTCTAAATCTTCTAATGTATCAACACCAATTGCAGGAGGTTGTTTTGCCACAGCAACATGAATCTTTTCACCGTACCAAAGTACTCTTAATTGTTCTAACATCTCAATTTGCTCAAGCGTTGATGGTGCCCATTTAATATATTGACGAATAAAGCCAGCACGATAAGCATAAATACCAATATGACGAAGATAAAAATCACCAATGCTAGACGGTTTTAACTGTTCAGCTGATTTCGCAAAACGATCGCGTTCCCAAGGAATGGTAGCCCTTGAAAAATAAAGCGCATAACCATCTTTATCTGTCACAACTTTAACAGCACCCGTATTAAATGCTTCTTCAACAGAATCAATTGGCACAGCTAACGTTGCCATTCCCGTTTTATATTGCACTAAATTTTCAGCCACTTGGTTAATAATGATAGGCGGTATTAAAGGTTCATCGCCTTGTACATTAACAATAATCTCATCATCTGCAAATTGATAAGTATTAATCACCTCTGCTAACCTTTCAGTACCTGAATTATGCTTATCACTTGTCAGAATAACTTCTCCACCATACGTTTTGACTACATCAAAAACTTGCTGATGATCGGTTGCAATGATCACTCGATTAGCTGAGGATTTTTTTGCTTGCTCCATTACACGCACAATCATTGGTTTACCATGAATATCCGCTAGTGGCTTACCTGGTAAACGGCTCGAAGCATACCTAGCGGGAATAATAACCGAAAAGTTCATAATTAAGACCTTATTATTTATTCTTTAATACATTCAGATTGGTTAAGTGGTTTAGCTTCACATTCTAGCAACACCGGAATATTATCTTTAACTGTATAAACTAAATTATCTGCATGACAAATTAACTGCTGATTAGTAGTATTATATTGCAATTGGCCATGGCATTTAGGACAAGCAAGTGCGTTTAATAGGATATCTTTCATTTTTTCTTCTCTTGGGATTTTGTCTCAGCTAGTAATAAACAGATTTGATCAATAACTTGCACAGGTATTACTGCATCGATGGGCAGATACCACCAATTTTGTTGAGCAAATTGTCTACATTTAACTGCATCTTTCTCAGTCATTAAAAGTGTTTGTTTATTACGTGCAACATTGTTTAACAACGGTAAAGTAAATTTTTGATGATCGGCAAAAGAAACGGTTTCAACCACATCCGCTTGCATTTTACCTAACATATTAAAAAAACGTTTTGGATTACTAATACCAGCAATAGCACATATATTTGACAACGAAGATAACGCTCTTTTTTCTTGAGTAAGTAAATTCACTGCATACAAGGGCATTAATTGCATAGTAAAGGTTTTATTAGGATACTGCTGCGCTAAATTATTTACACTATCACCATTGATGACGATAAGATCAACCGATTTTAACCGACTTTCACGCTCTCGCATTGGCCCTGCCGGCATCCACCATCCATTACCAAATAGTCGCTTTCCATCAATCACCACCACTTCAATATCACGCGCTAAAGCATAATGTTGTAAACCATCATCAGTCAAAATAACATCTAACTGGTACTGCTTTAATAACGCTTGAACAGCCTCAGAGCGATAAGGTGAGACAGCAATAGGTACACTAGTACGTTGATAAATAAGCACAGGTTCATCACCTGCTTGTTCGGTTGTGGTTGTATTATCTAAAATAAGCGGATAGTTATCAGCCTTGCCTCCATATCCTCGTGAAACGACTCCAACCTGTAATCCTTTTTGTTTTAACGATTCAATTAAACTAATAACTAGTGGCGTTTTACCGTTACCGCCAACAGATAAGTTGCCAATAACAATAACAGGTACAGGAGATCGCCAAGATTTTAAAATACCAACTTGATATAAAAAGCGACGGAAAATAGCAATTAAACCATATAATAAGGAAAATGGTATGAATAACCAAAATAAACGATTTTTACCATACCACAGTTTTTCAATCATAACTTTAACATCACTCAATTACATTTAGTAAAATTGTTTTATATCTCAATATAACAATTATTATAGTTGCCTATAGCAAACGATAGCCTATTTTACTCATAATTTGGTAAACTACCAAACCAATCATGATACCATCTAGGTTTAATTTCACCTCGCATAGTTTTTAGCTTCCATGTTTGTTTATCAAAAAAAAGACTTATTTGACCTGTTCTAGCAGTAACATAATAGTCTAATTGTAAATCTTTATACTTTGCCATTACCTTATTGGAGGGGAGTTTCCAAGGATTATAACGAGATGTAGACACCAATGACTTTACTGGTTTAACATGATTTAAAAATGTATAACTTGACGATGTACTACTACCATGATGGGGGATTTGTAAAATAGTGGATGTTAGCTGATTTCGATATTTAGTAACTAACTGATATTCCTGATTACGTTCTAGATCCCCAGTTAACAATACAGAAAAATGTCCATCGGTAACTTGTACCACACAGGAATCCTTATTTTGAGCATCGCTAACCAGCTGATTAGGCCACAGCACATTAAACGTCAGATCATTCCAAATAACACTATTACCCGCTAAGCATTGATAATCATTATTAAAATCAGAAGACGAACTCATTAACCATGCTTTAGGGTAAATAAGTTGAAGTAATTTCAAACCGCCAACATGATCATTATGTTGATGACTAATAATAATACCTTGTACATTCAAATTATGCCATTGTAGAAAAGGAATAATAACCCTTTCCATAGCGGAACTTTTTTCCCACTTAGCCCCTGTATCATACAAAATTGCAGACTTACCATCATGGATAACGATAGCTAATCCATGACCTACATCTAACATGTCTAACCGCCAACGATAGTGTTGCTGTTTAAAAAAAGGGGTAACCAGTATCATCAAAATTACGAGCAAAGTAATGCTAAAGCGTTGCCAAACTCCTGTACGGATTATCACTACAGTTAACCAACCTAAAAAACCTAATAAATAAAAATCTGAAGGAATGTTAATCCATAATTGATTAAGCCAATTTAAACTCAAAAATAGCCATTCTAGAGATTTATCAGCAATTAGCCAAAACCATAAGGCAATAGAAAAACAATCAAAAATACTAAATATTAACGCCAATAAAATGGTAGGAAATGTAACTAATGAAATAACAGGAATTGCAATTAAATTTGTTAAAATCGAAACTCCACTAACACCTTGAAAAACAAAAAACTGAATAGGAAGCAGCAATAAGGTTAACCCACACTGCAAATACAATATCCTAATTATATACCAACGTTTTTTATGCCTTACTGCTTTGGAAAGCGGCACCCAATCATGCAAAAAAATTAAAGTTATTACTGCATAGCAAGATAACCAAAAACTTTCAGATAAAATCATCAATGGATCAAATAATAATAACAACGCAATGATCCGATTGATTTTTTGCCATGAACTTATTTTATATTTTTTATAACGAAAATAGATCCAAATTGACAAAGCAACCATAGCTCGCAAAGTAGGCGGATTAAAACCTGTTAACCATGCATAAAAAAATGCACATAACCACCCTATTATAATTGGTACAAAAAAATAGATAAAACGCTTTGGAATAAAAAACAGTATAGCTTTAGCCAAAAAGCAACTAAGCCCATAAACAACTAAAATATGCATACCAGATATAGCCATTAAATGAGCAATACCTGTTTGCATCATTACCATACGATGCTCGTCACCTAATTGAGAACGATCACCAAAAGCAAGGGCTAGCAAAATACCTTTATAACTAAATAAATCGATATAAGGTAGAGCCAAATTAGTAATATATTGTCTTAAGTCAGATTTATTATTTAACAACTTGGCATCAACCAATTTAGCCGATAATAAACTACGGTTTGCTATCGAAAAGCGTTGGCTATCAAATCCTCCATCATTTAAATACCCATGTACAATTTTTGTTTTTAGTGTCAATTGCCAAATTTCCCCAGATTTAGGGGGATCTAACCTATCCCAGTAAACCGAAATCGGAATATCCTTTGCAAGCGTAACATCTGAAATGGAAAAAATAGAAAATGGCATGTAATAAGGTTCGTTGGCCGTTGCTGCCTGATGAGTATTGATATTAACTACTTTGGCGTGAACAACTAGCGTTTTATCAATATAGGGAGAAATGTTGGATAAATATTGCTTAGAATAAGCAGTTGACCACAAAAAACCTAAACTAAATACAACAAAAACAGATAAATACCAACGAAAGTTAACAGGAACGATTAACACAACTAAAAACAAGATAAAAGCAAGTAAATACCAATATAGATCAGACAATAAATGTGGCAAAAATAGTAATGGTAAACAACCTAATGAAAACATTATAGCCATTAAATCCAAAGAACAAATTTTCTGCACTAATACTTACCATCTTTATATTAAACAATATAAGCCTATCACTTGATATCATAAAAAAATAATTGATGTTGAATTTTTCGATCTTTGTTCCATTTTAATTATTAATCTTAATGAAATTTACTGAAATTATTCGGAATATTGCATATTTAAAAAGAGGGAGTTAACGACTTAAATCAACATAACGTTGACTGGTTTTTCCTTAATGATAAATGGTAAAGATTGTTTAAATAAGTAAGTACGACTAAATGATAGAAATTAAACTAGCTAAAACAAAAAAGCCTTTGATCTAACTCAAAGGCTTCTATCTAGGTGTAAAATTTAAAGATTATGCGTTTGCAGCATTATTTACTCTTTCACGTAATTCTTTACCTGGTTTGAAGTGAGGTATATATTTATGTTTCACTTCAACATTACCACCAGTTCTTGGATTCCTTGCTTTACGTGGAGCTCGATAGTTCAAACTAAAACTACCGAAACCTCGAATTTCCACACGATCGTTACTTTCCATAGCTAAAGCGATCTGTTCAATGATATCTCTAACTGAATCATCAACTAGTTGAACAGGGAGGTGTGTTCGCCAGTTAACAATTCGTTCTACTAAATCTGATCTGTTCATGATCACTCCTAATTTATTTATGTGGCATGTAACTATTTCATTCTATCCCATAAAAGAAAAAGAGGGCAAGCCCTCTTTACTCTTTACATAAATATTTTTTACTCAGTTTTTGATGCAGCTTTGAATGCTTCTGCCATTGCATTAGTAAATGATGCATCTTCTTGAGTTGCTGTGTTGTTTACTGCTGCGAGAGCTTCTTTTTCATCAGCTTCATCTTTCGCTCGTACTGATAACGAAATTGCACGAGTTTTACGATCGATGTTAACAATTTTAGCTTCAACTTCATCACCAACTTTTAATGCAGTTGTTGCATCTTCAATACGCTCACGAGCGATATCTTGTGCTTTTAAGTAGCCTTCAATACCTTCAGCGATTTCGATGGTTGCACCTTTAGCGTCAACTGCACTTACTGTACCTTTAACTATTGTGCCTTTTTTATAGTTAGAAGCAAAGCTACTAAATGGATCATCTTCTAATTGTTTAATACCTAGAGAGATACGTTCACGTTCTGCATCAACTTGTAAAACAACAGCTTCGATATCATCACCTTTCTTATAAGCTTTAACAGCTTCTTCGCCAGGCATATTCCAAGAAATGTCTGAAAGATGAACTAAACCGTCGATACCACCATCTAAACCGATAAAGATACCAAAATCAGTGATTGATTTGATCTTACCACTAACTTTATCACCTTTATTGTGTGTTTCAGCAAATTGTAACCATGGGTTTGGTTTACATTGTTTAAGGCCAAGAGAAATACGACGACGTTCTTCGTCAATTTCAAGCACAACAACTTCAACAACATCACCTAAGCTAACAACTTTAGATGGATGAATATTTTTGTTTGTCCAGTCCATTTCAGAAACATGAACTAAACCTTCAACACCTGTTTCAATTTCAACAAAACAACCGTAGTCAGTTAAGTTAGTTACTTTACCTGTTACTTTAGTACCTTCTGGATAACGTTTAGCGATTGAAACCCATGGATCTTCACCTAATTGTTTTAAGCCAAGTGATACACGTGAACGATCTTTATCAAATTTAAGTACTTTAACAAGTAATTCTTGACCAACTTCAACCACTTCACTTGGGTGTTTAACACGTTTCCAAGCCATGTCAGTAATGTGAAGTAAACCATCAACCCCACCAAGATCAACGAATGCACCGTAATCGGTAAGATTTTTGATGATACCTTTAACTTCAGAACCTTCTTGTAGATTTTCAAGAAGTTGTTCTCTTTCTGCACTATTTTCAGATTCAATAACTGCACGACGTGAAACAACAACGTTGTTGCGTTTTTGATCTAATTTAATAACTTTTAATTCGATTTCTCTATTTTCAATATGAGAAGTATCGCGTAATGGACGAACATCAACAAGTGAACCAGGAAGGAACGCACGAACGCCATTAAGATCAACCGTAAAGCCACCTTTAACTTTACCATTGATAACACCTAAAACTGTTGCAGCATCTTCAACTGCTTTTTCTAGTGTAAGCCATGCTTCATGACGCTTAGCTTTTTCACGAGATAAGATAGTTTCACCAAAACCATCTTCGATTGAGTCAAGCACAACATCAACAACGTCGCCGACTTGAACTTCTAATTCGCCTTGGGCATTTTTAAACTGCTCTACTGGAATCGCTGATTCAGATTTTAAACCAGCGTCAACTAAAACAACATCTTTGTCGATTGCAACGACAGTACCATGGATCATATTACCAGAACGAGTGTCTAGTTGATTGATAGACTCTTCAAAGAGTTGAGCAAAAGATTCAGTCATATTTATATACTTAAGTTAATTTTAACGTCCACATTACATCCTGTCTTGTGGGGTTGTTTATAATACTCCATACATCCTTATAATGGAGCTATGTTCGCGCTATAATTTAAGTTACAACGCAAGTTTTTCGTTTATATACTCAATTGATTGATTAAAAACATCTTGAATAGACAGTGATGTAGTATCAATTATTAGAGCATCAATTGCAGGTTTAAGTGGCGCAACGGCGCGATGACGATCTCGTTCATCACGCGCAGTTATTTCCTGCAAAATTTCGGCGAATTTAACATTATTTTGCTTATCTTGCAACTGTTTCATTCGCCTTTCTGAACGAGATTGGGCACTAGCATCAAGAAATATCTTAACAGGGGCATCACTAAATACTACACTGCCCATATCACGACCATCTGCAACCAATCCAGGTGCTTGCTTAAAGTCACGTTGACGTTGTAATAAAGCTGCTCTAACCGAATTAATTGCCGCCACTTTTGATGCAGCTCCCCCCGTCTGTTCTGTACGAATTTCTTTAGTCACATCAATCTGATCTAATAACACTTTAACATTATAACCTTGCGTATCAAACGTTAGTGGCAAATTCAGAGCTAGTTGTTCAAGTTTATTGGCATCATCTAGCGCAATACCTTGCTTAAGCGCGCTAAGAGCTAGCACACGATAGATAGCACCAGAATCTAAAAGATGCCATTTAAAATGATTGGCTAATGCTTGACATAACGTGCCTTTACCGACACCGCTTGGCCCATCAACAGCAATAACGGGAACAGATTTATTCATTTTATTCTTCGCTTAATCGTTTAAATTGTTCGAAATAATCAGGAAAAGTCTTCATTGTGCATTTAGGATCTAATATTGTCACAGGTGTATCTGAAAGCGCCACTAATGAAAAACACATAGCAATACGATGATCATTATAGGTTTCGATTTCGGCATGGTTTAATTTAACTGGAGGAATAATAGTAATATAATCGTGACCTTCATCAACAGTTGCGCCAACCTTTCTTAATTCAGTTGCCATCGCATATAAGCGATCAGTTTCTTTAACTCGCCAATTGTAAATATTACGAATTGTTGTTGGACCTTTAGCAAACAGCGCTGTTGTGGCGATAGTCATTGCTGCATCTGGGATATGATTCATATCCATATCAACACCGTGTAATTCACCACGAGAGCATTGAATATAATCATCAGCCCAAATAACTTTAGCCCCCATTTTTTCAAGTACATGAGCAAATTGGGTATCGCCTTGTAAGCTATTTTTTCCAATGCCAGTTACTTTAACAGTACCGCCTTTAATTGCAGCCGCTGCTAAAAAATAAGAAGCAGAAGAAGCATCGCCTTCAACTAAATAATCGCCTGGCGATTGATAACACTGATTAGCTTTAACAGTAAATTTTTGATAATTGTGATTGGTAACCAAAACACCAAACATAGCCATCATCTTAATAGTGATATCAATATAAGGCTTAGACACCAAATCACCAATTATAGTAATTTGAGTATCATTTTGTGCTAATGGCGAAGCCATTAACAACGCAGTTAAAAATTGGCTAGAGACCGAACCATCAACTTGGATTTCACCACCAATAAAACCACCATGAAGGTGTAATGGTGGGTATCCTTCATTTTCGAGATAATCAATTTTAGCACCACCTTGACGCAGCGCATCGACTAAATGGCCAATTGGGCGCTCTTTCATGCGTGGTTCGCCGGTTAGCACAATATTATTATGACCAAGGCATAAAGCTGCAGTCAGTGGACGCATCGCTGTGCCAGCATTACCTAAAAAAAGCTCTAATGCATGGTTGGATTGCAAAATACCGCCTACACCTTGCACATCACAAATCGTGCGATCGTGTGATAGCTGATACTTCACACCTAACGCTGCAAGCGCATCAAGCATATAACGAACATCATCACTATCAAGTAAATTCGTTAACCGTGTATTACCTTTACTCAATGCTGATAATAATAAAGCACGATTAGAAACACTCTTTGAACCAGGCAAATTGATAGTACCATTAAATCTTTTTATCGGTTGTAATGTTAAGGATAACATAAGGACTCTCTTTAATATTCTTTAAAATTTCTCTAACGTCGCTTTCAATAAATCAATTGCTTGCTTATCTTTAGCACTATTTTCCCATAACTTATCAAATAAATGGCGATACCGTTTAATTGCATGATAAGATGACGTAATCGACGCAATACCAGTAGTAACATTAGGTAACTCACCTAATCGAAATGGGCTCATTGCTAATGAAATAGGATCCCCATCTTGATAAAAAATCTGAAAAGCAATTGACGGAATAGCTTCTTGTGTAATAGCAATTGTTGGCGCAAGAGATTGTTGTTCAATTAACTGAATTAAGTGATAAACTTCTTTGCGTGCTAGTAGCATTCTTTCCGATTTTTTACCCGGCGAAATAGTTAAATTACCAACCAAACCAATATGTAAAAAACGTTCTACATTACGTAAACTGATTAAATTAATAACTTTTGGAATTGATTGACAGAACTGAGTTTTACGATCTTTTAAAATGGATAAGGTAGTGGCATATTTTTGAGGATCAGCGGGTTTACTCGATTCATTTAACATCATCGCTAAATGAGACAAATAATCAGAAGAAGTTAATAAAAAGGAAAAAGGATCGAAATGAGAATAGATATGAGTTGATTGTTCTTCTAATTGGCGCATACGTTCAAAAAAACCTTCACCACTCGAATAGTATTCAGTATCAATGCCGAGTAAACTAGCAAAAGACGTATCAAGCAAGGAAGCCAATCGCTCTAGAGTTTCAATTTTAACGATCTCACCCTTCTCTAACCGATATACTGCTGCTCTTGAAATTTTAAGGCTTTCTGCAACATCTTCAGCCTTCAAAGAGGCAGCAATCCGATACGCACGCAGACGCTGACCTATAGCACAATAATCAATCGATCCAGTAATCATAATACACTCAAACTATTAGGATTTTGGCAGTGTATCACAAGGTGATAGCAATGCCAATTTTTGGCAAAATGTTTTAGGTGTAGCCTATATTTTTAACAACTATTTTAATAACACATCTTGCAATGCCGATACATTTTCAAATTCAGTAAACTCAGAAATTGCCTCTGGTTGTTTAGCATTATCTTCACGCTTACCAAGAACTTGCGATGCAAATACAAAACCTTTTTTATCCATCACTGAACGGTTATAAAAATCAACTAAATCTTGTTGAGTGATTTTTTTCAATTGTTCAATTTTTTTGTGCCGTGAATCAAACGTAAAACGCGAATTTCGATAGTCAGCCATATAACGACTAAACTCTTCATCCAATGTTTGCGGAGGCATTTTCAATTCATCAAGTACCGCTTTTTTATATTGCTCAATATCTTCTTTAGATAATGCTTTAAGCTTACTTAATATAACAGGATAAAATTCTTGGTAACGCTTAAATAAATAAACTGGATCGTATTGGTTGCTTTGAATGATAAAACTCATTCCAACTGAATCTCCAACTGTAACAGGGCCAGCAAATACAGCGTAGCCGAGTTGTTCATTGGTGCGTAACTGATCATAAAACCAAGGTGAAATAATTTTCGACAACGTATAACTTAGCATACTACTAGCAATTCGATCATAACCTGTTGGAATATAGCTCATCATCAAAGCATTATCAGTGCTTTTCGCATATTGAGTCATTTTGGCCTCCAATGATTTTTTAATCTGAATATTATCAACAGGAGTAAATTCAACATCACGCACTAGTGTTTTTTGGATGGAATGATAAAGATCCAAAGAATCCTCGTTAGACAAATTACCCAAGCTAAGCATATAAGGTACTGAGTGGGTTAATAAATTATCGCGATAAGTTAACACGTCATTAATAGTCATGGTTGCTGTAATTTGACGTCTTTCATCCCGTTCAAAATACGGTAAATCTGACAATTCATTAACAGGATTAACCGCCAACCAATAACTTTTAGCATGCTCAGATTTATCCAATTCCTGCAAATACCAAGATTTAGCTAACACTAAGCTTTGATCATCAATCGTCACATTGCGATAACTATTAAGAATTGCTGTCACCATTTTTGGTAAATGCTGACTAAAACCACTGGCTGAAATCATTAAGCCATTATCATCATCCGTTGACAACGAAATACCCGCAACGCCTGCCTGAAATAGTAATTGTTCTAAATTACGACTTGCAATGTAATCAAGTAAATTAAAAGCGACCTCTGCTTTAGCATCACTAAAAGCCTCGTTATTCCGTAACGAAACCACAATCGCCGCTTTAGGTTCAGTTTTGAAATATTGACTAACAAAATGAAGATGATTACCACGTTTACTAAACCCAGCTGGTTGAGCTTGAGCACGGTTTTGCTTCACAATTGAAAAATCGTCGGGAATATAAGGATTTAATTCAGGTAAACTAAATGTGAAATTTTTGCCTAAAGCCAACCAATTCGCTTTTTGCTCACTAGTAATATTATCGATTTTATAAGGTGCGTCTACAAAATAAGCCGTCTTATTAGTTGTTTCATTTGGTGAAATAATCCAAACTCTAACGTTATCCGGCGTTAGGCTTTTTAAACGAGCGGTGATCGCTGTTTTATCAAAATTATTAGCAATAAAATCAGAATTTAATATATTTTTAACGGGGTACAACAACATCTGATCAGATAGCCATTCCACATAAGACATATCACGCTCAACATCCTGATACTTAAATTCTAGAGCTAAAACTTTCTTAAGTTCTTCATAATAAGCATCAGAAATTCCTTGCTTTTGAATTAACTGTAAATAATTAAAAATAGCCCCAATAACTTTATCTTTTTGAGCGAGACCATCGTCGGTTAAGCTCACATTAATACTCAACATACCGCTATTACCATAACGGATAGGGTTGATAGACGAACTAATACCTTCAATAAGCCCCTGCTTTTGTAACTGATCAGACAACGTATTGGTGCTACTGTTATCAATTAAATAAGTGATATATTCATCACTTTTATCAGCAAATTTATCTAAATTGTTTTCCATTGGAAATTGTAAAAATAGCAATTTTTTAGGTTGCGCTGGCACCATTGCAATCTGTTTGCTTAGCACATTTGGTGTGATCGCTGGCTTATCAACTATTGGAGCATTAATATTTTTATTAGGGATTTTACCAAAGGTGTTTTCAGCTAATTTTGCCAATTTATTGATCGACTGATTACTATAAATTACCCCCACCATGATATTAGACGAATAATAATCTTTATGGAAAGTCACTAAAGCATCTTGTAATTTACTACTTGGTTTATCACTTAATGTTTCTAAATTACCACCCGAAAACTGTGCCGATGGATGATTAGGGTTAATAGTTTCGGAATTAACTTGCCCGATCCTAAAACCATCATTTGATCTGGCCATTGTCAATTCAGCGTTAACTGCATTACGTTCTTTATCGGCAAATTTAGGATCTAAATTGGGCTCAGCAATAGCATCAGCTAAATAATCCAGTGCTTTATCAAATGCGCTATTTTCAACTTCAAAATAAAAAGCCGTTCTATGTGCTGCAGTGCTAGCATTATAACTTCCCGAATGACGACTTAAAAATTGAGAAAAGCTTGCTGGTTCTGGATAATTTTTCGATCCCATTAATACCATATGTTCAGCATAATGAGCCAACCCTTGTTGCTCTTTGGGATCTTGCAACGAGCCGACGGGTAATGCTAATGATGCCAGTGATATTACAGCATTAGGATCAGACACAAGTAACACGCGCATTTTATTTGCTAGCTCAATCACTTCATATTGGCGCTTATCGCGCTCGCTTTGCTGAACTTTTTCTAACAAAACTGGGCTCACAAGCTTATTTTCAATAGCAAACAATACCGGTGAAGTAGTCATAGTTAATAATCCAATAACACTACTAATTATTAAATTGACTATTTTTTTATTTTTCAAATCCATAATATTCACTCGCTTGACTTTATCATCAAAAAAATGCGGTTAAAAAGAAAGAAGCGGATGTATCAAAATGCTTAAACATAATGATAGATTCCGCTATTTTGTGATGAATACAATTAATGTTCTCGAGTTTTTCTAAATTCAACATCAGGATACCGTTCTTGCGTCAAATTCAAATTAACCATGCTTGGCGCAATATAAGAAAGGTTATCACCACCATCTAATGCCAAATTCTGTTCGCATTTACGTTTAAACTCTTCCAGTTTTTTCACATCTGAGCACTCAACCCAACGCGCTGTTGTCACATTAACTGGCTCATAAATGGCTTCAACGTTATACTCTGATTTTAATCGAGCAACCACCACATCAAACTGTAAAACCCCTACAGCACCCACAATTAAGTCATTATTGGTTAATGGGCGAAACACTTGTACAGCACCCTCTTCGGACAATTGAACTAACCCCTTTAATAACTGCTTTTGTTTAAGTGGATCTTTAAGACGAATTCGACGAAACAGTTCTGGTGCAAAGTTAGGAATGCCTGTAAATTTCAGATCTTCACCTTGTGTAAAAGTATCACCTATTTGAATCGTGCCATGATTATGTAAACCAATGATATCACCAGCATAGGCTTCTTCAACATGTTCACGATCACCTGCCATAAATGTTAAGGCGTCAGAAATATTGATATCTTTAGCAATACGTACATGTCGTAATTTCATGCCCTTTTCATATTTACCCGATACAATGCGCATAAATGCAACGCGGTCACGGTGTTTAGGATCCATATTGGCTTGAATTTTAAAAACAAAACCACTGAACTTTTCTTCTGATGATTCGACTTCGCGCTTATCGGTTTGACGAGGTTGAGGAGTTGGTGCCCAAGCTGTTAAACCATCAAGCATATGATCAACGCCAAAATTACCCAATGCCGTACCAAAAAAGACTGGTGTTAAATCGCCTGACAAGAAAGCATCTAAATCAAATTCGTTTGATGCGCCTTGCACTAATTCAAGCTCTTCACGCAGTTGCTGCGCTAAATCATCACCCACCGCTAAATCCAAATCAGGGTTAGTTAACCCTTTAATAATTCGCACTTCTTGTATTGTATGACCTTGCCCTGATTGATAAAGATAAGTTTCGTCTTTAGCTAAATGGTAAACACCTTTAAATAATTTGCCACAACCAATCGGCCAAGTAATAGGGGCGCACATAATATTTAACTCGTTTTCAACCTCATCAAGCAGTTCCATTGGATCGCGGATATCACGGTCTAACTTATTCATAAAGGTTAAAATTGGTGTATTGCGTAATCGTGTCACTTCCATCAATTTACGTGTACGATCTTCAACCCCTTTTGCGGCATCAATCACCATCAAACAACTATCAACCGCTGTTAGCGTACGATAAGTATCTTCAGAAAAATCCTCGTGCCCTGGAGTATCTAATAAATTAACTAAGCAATCATTATAAGGAAACTGCATCACAGATGTAGTAATTGAAATACCACGTTGTTTTTCCATTTCCATCCAGTCTGATTTAGCATGTTGGGCATTAGCGCCACGGCCTTTAACTGTACCTGCTGTTTGAATTGCATGACCAAATAACAATACCTTTTCGGTAATGGTTGTTTTACCAGCATCGGGGTGAGATATAATTGCAAAAGTGCGACGTGCATTAACTTCGTCTAAATAAGCTTGTTCTGTCATAAAACTGTTTTAACCCACACAAAAATAATCGCATATTTTAGCAGGTATCTGCCTATTTTGCCATTGATGTTATATGTAACGTTATTTGCCTTATTTATTTATCTATGCATAATATTTACTCTAATAAGTAATGCACTATTTACTGCTTCTTGTTAAAAAGTTTCCGGTAACTATGTGTTTAAGTATAAAACTGGAATTTGCTATGAACATTCGTGATTTAAAATTGTACTTACATTTATGTGAAACCTGTCACTTTGGTATAACAGCAAATGCTATGCATGTTAGTCCATCAACCTTATCAAGGCAGATCCAGCGACTTGAAGAACATTTTGGTCATCCGCTATTTATTCGCGACAATAGGCAAGTACAAATCACTTCGGAGGGCGAAAAAGTTAAACGTTTTGCTCAACAAGTTATAAATATGCACCAACAACTAAAACATGATTTAGATCAATCTAACCAACAGATTGTCGGTGAACTTACTCTATTTTGTTCAGTCACCGCTACTTATAGTCATCTACCTGAAATACTTGATCGCTTTAGGATCCACTATCCACTGGTTGAAATCAAACTATCAACGGGGGATGCAGCTGACGCAGTAAAAAAAATACAAGCAAATGAAGCCGATTTAGCTATTGCTGGCAAACCAAAACAGCTCCCCACTGGTATTGAGTTTTTAAAATTTGGCGAAATTGAAATGGTATTGCTAATACCTAAACTTAATAGCACATTTAGTGACAAATTACATCAAAAACAGCCTGACTGGCACAATATTCCCTTTATATTGCCTGAACATGGCCCCAGTCGCCACCGTATTGATTTATGGTTTAAGCAAAGAAAAATTTCTAATCCCAAAATTTATGCTACAGTCGCAGGACATGAAGCCATTGTATCAATGGTAGCTTTAGGTTGTGGGGTAGCCTTATTACCTAAAGTCGTAATGGACAATAGCCCTGAACGAATAAGAGAACGCATAACCGAATGGTCAACAAACTTAATGGAACCGTTTGATGTTGGTATTTGTGTACAAAAAAGAAGATTATCAGAAAAAATCATTGCTGCCTTTTGGGCAATATGCAATCTCAATTTACCTAATAACGCATAACAAAATTATAGTGTATAATCGCATCTCAAAATTAAAACTATATAACGTATTAACTAGCATATACCTAATTTTTTATTAAAATTTTATATAACAGAATAACATTCCATGGTATTGAAAATGAAAAAAATAAAATTAAAAACTTTGGTCTCATTGATTCTTTTTGTCGCTGTTATTATGCCATTAACGGCACAGCCCAATACCACAAAATCACCCACATCTAACATAAACACTGACAGTGACTCCAAAAATACAGAGGTCGACAGCAAAACCGCAAATACAGCCACAACCACGACTACAACAACCAATGTTGAAACTAACAACAGCACGCCATCTCAAATTGATAACACAATAAAAAAACCAAAGTGGCTAGTCCGCAATACATTGGCTTATTATGATGGCGATAGTGATGACCTTGTTACAGCAGGGCTTGGGTTTACCCCACTGTCAACCACCATTATCACGCCAAAAGTTAAAATCCCAGCTAAACCAAACTTTCAAGAACGCCGACAAGCCAAACTAAATCGCTACATTGACATCAAAATTGGTGAAGGCACACTATTTGGTTTCAGGAAGCAAGAACTAACACCTTTGTTTGACGGTAAAATTGCAGGTACCGAAATATCAGCCGTACAAAGACAAGACGGTGTTGGCATGTTGCTACAAATTCCACTTGATTTTAACAAAAAAAAACCCTGTATTGTTGCAGTTCCTGCTAGTGATTCGGATGGAATATTTAATACCAAAGATATACAAATTCGTGGATTATGGGGACTCCGTCACAACTGTGCAGTAGTATATAACGATAAAGGACTAGGTAACGGCATTTATGATATTGAACGCAATCTTGGGTTCACCGTTTGGGGAGAAGCACAAAGCGGTAACATCTTATTCTCTCCTTCGATTAATAATAAAGATAAATATATTAAAAAATATCCCCATCGCTATGCTATAAAACAACTACACTCGCAACTCAATGCCGAAGCCCGCTGGGGGGAACATGTATTAAAATCCATAGAATTTGCCTTTTATGAACTTAATAGTATGTTTTCCTCTAATGATCAAGCTATATTCAACAAAGATAACACCCTCGTTTTAGTCTATGGCGCAAGCGATGGCGGTGGAGCAGCATTAAAAGCTGGTGAATTAGATGATCAAAATATGATTGACGGCATTGTTGCAGTTAATCCGCAAATACAACCGAATCTTGACCAAGCTTCGGTTACACTAAAAATTGGCAACAACTTACAAAATCTAGAATCCAAATCCATTGCAAATTACAGTGCTTATGGTGCGTTATATATACCATGCGCCATACCAGCCATAAAAGCCTATAAAGACGATTCTTATGTACCTTATGCGGATTATTTTATTTATTCGCAAGAACGCTGTAACGCACTTAAAAAAGCAAATTTACTGACTACAGGAACACCCAAAGAAGCATTAGAAAAACTACACAAAAATGGTTGGACACCAGAAATGGACATCCAGCTACCCTATTTTTACTACACTGAATCCATTGGTCTGCCTTATCAATATGTTAGTGCCTATGGCAAATATAGTGTCATCGAAAATATGTGTGATTTTTCGGTAGCAAGTACCCAGCAGAATCCAATTAATAACACAGGTAAAGTTGCACCATTAGAAGAAATATCTTTTGAACAAATATGGGGAATGGCTAACGGTCATTTACCGCTTTGGAATGGTTATAATGCAACAATTTTAGATCTAGTTGAAAACAAAGACCTAAACACCCCAAGACGTGAATTTTATTCTAGCTCGCAAACAAAAAACACTATTGACTATGGCACCAAAGGGTCGATCTGTGTTTATGAAAAATCACAAGAACCACGCGTTAACGAAGGCATAAAACAAGTTATGGCATCGGGTAACTTACATGGTATAAAAACCTTTATTGTCCATGGTCGGAATAATGTTAAACAATTACCAAACTATACATCGCGCGCTTATGTTGCATTAAACAGTTTGGTAGAAGGTAAACAATCACAACTGCGATATATTGAAGTAGAAAACGCCAGCTACTTAGATGGCAGAGCCCCATTTGACAACACATTACTACCAATTGATTATTATGGCGAAGATGCCATCGAATGGTTATGGGCTAACTTAACCAACAACGCTACGCTACCAATAAGCCAAGTTGTACATACTAAAACTCGTGGAGGTAAAAGTGGTTATGCGCCACAAATAACCAACAACAACCTAAAACCGATAGCCCAAACGCCAAATAGCAACAGCATTATCCAAAAAGAGGATGGCAAACTGATATTGCCTAATTAACAGCAAATATTCAAAATGCTACTGGTTTAAGCACAGCGGCTTGAACTGGTAGCACCAAAACTCAGCTTAGCTAGAGCTAAGCTTTTACTATTAAACAGATTTTGGGATATAACAAAAAAAATAACGACTCTAATTGAGCATAATGCTGCTTAACATCAACAATTGTTTCTTTTAACAAATATAATTTTGGTCGTCTATTTGCCATGCCACTAAGCACATTACCAACAAAGTCAATAGAAGCATAATTTTCGAGCCACTCCCCTTGCCACATTGAATTCATAAAATGCTGATAATCTGCCGGATAAACGTCAATATAAGGTTGGATATGAGCTTTTGTTACTTGATTAAATTGAGACACACTAGACAGCAAACCGTAATTAGCCCAATGCTTTGACAAAAAATGATCCCACACAATATCTAATGTAATCGGTGCAACACGCTGATGCGATTTTCTAAACAGCAACTTGGCTTTTTTAACTTCAAGCAGGCTATCGGTCAATCTATCAATTTTGCGGTGTAGCATAATGCCATCGGCAATATTAGAGTCATAAATTAAATAAGGATCACCTTTAACAAAATCAGCTACTGTATTACCAATTAACGAACTACGTGCTAACGTAGCCAAATGCAAATGAGCAAGAATATTCATAAAAGTAACCGTTAATTATTCACGATGTTTAAATTCGCCTTCAGCGAAACCTTCTCGCCAGTAACTAGTAATATGAAAAGCATCAGGCGACAAATGTATATATTTATCTTTAATAGCATGACGAACAGATTGTGCCAACGAACGCTCCATTCCTCCCCAAAACAACAACTTATTTTGCTCTGATAAATCAGCATTAATTACCGCATCAACTAATTGAAAGGGATTATCCCTATTTTGTATAAACCAATTCACCTTAATATTTTTATTATCTGGCAACAGCACTATATCACTTTTATGATTAACCTGTATAAAGGCAAAAGCCTTCTGATTTTGGGGAAGATGTTCAAGCGTATAACATATGGTGGGCACAGCCGAAATATCCCCATTAACACCAAACAATTATCAGTAAATCGCAACTTGCTGGCTGCCGCAATCAAACCGATTTGGTCACCAATCTTAGCTTTTTGCGACCACACTGAAGCCAAACCTGTATCATGAACAGCAAAATCAACAAAAAATTGATTAGAGGCACGCTCAAATTCGCGCACACTATAACTACGGACTAGCTGATGTTGCTTATCATCAACAGCGATTTTATTATTATCATCAAGTTTAGGGAAAGTAATTACATTGGTTGAAGGATCAGGAAAAAGCAATTTTAAATACGGACAAACCCATAATGGATCGATATTCACTGATTTATCGCTACTAAACTGTATGCGAATAAAACTGGGAGATATTTTTTCAATATTCAATACTGTTAATAACGCATTGACGATGACTTTCTTATTGAATTTGATTTTTCCTATTTTTTCATCCATCAGCAGATCCTTATATTTATTGCTAAATGGCATCATCATACAACAAAATATATTAGAATAATGCTATTTTTATAATTGAAAAAATAGATAAACTGTAGGAAAATGCCGAGTTGTTTACACTTCATGATTAAAATAATCATCTAAAAACTCATAAGCTTTTTCCTACAAATAAGGAGCAAATTAAGTCTATAAACTTATCACAGATAGAGATTTAATTAATCCCACGCGTGAGGGTTTTGTTTTGGTGTTTCTATACTTATTAATGCATCAAATACATTTTTACAGTTTAGACTATCTCCATCAATTTCGCCATTTTGACATTTTTTATTATATTCATCTCGTAGTTCTTTGTTATTTTCAAAGTCAGAAACAGTATAGGTCTTTTCATTACATCCGAATAAAAATATAGCAGTAATTAATATTAGTATCTTTTTCATATAAATTCCTTACAATTAAATTAATCAGTCCATTTTCCTGTATTAGTTGGTCTACTAAGACTAACCATTGCTTTGTGAGAGTTTTGACAATTTAAGCTATCACCATCAATTTCACCGTTTTTACATTTTTTACGCTATTTATCTAGTAGTTCTTTGTTATTTTTGAAATCGTCCACAGTATAGGTCTTCTCATTACATCCAAATAAAAACATGGCTGTAATTAATACTAGTATCTTTTTCATATAAATTCCTTAAAATCGTTGGTTAATATTAGATTAAGCTTTATTGTATTTTATTAAAAAATCATCTACAGCTAACCTAAATAAATCAGGTATTGTTTTTAAAGGCAACTTCGCCGCTTATTTTTTATTGCAATATCTTCTAATTCCTCATATTGGCTTTCATCAATTTCAAACTAAATTTTTCTCATTACTTTAGATTTAGATTCTTTCTTACCGCCACCAGCATATGAACGATCTGCTAATTCATCAGCCAGTTTACTCGCTTAGTTGTTTATAGTAATTTGGTAAGGCATTATAATGAATATAAATAAAAAATAAACCTTTATCAAAAACAAGAGATATGTCACCTATATCATAAAGAAAAAATAACTGTCACTGAATTGGCTAAACGTTTTATGACTAGTCGTCTGACGACCATTTATAGCGTGCTAAAGAAAGTCCGATTGAAGCTGTTTGTGCCTCTAACCTGTAAAGGTAAACGTTATAAAACCATTGGTTATGGAATTAAACATCTGGTTAAAGTTAAAAAGTCCATTGAAGATAAATTAAGACAACAAGCTAACTAAACACTATAACAAAACCTATCCAGGCAAAATAATCACTGGATAACATAACCAATGACTTCCAAACCGCCTATGCGGCGGTAAACTAGAAACCGATATACTATAAACTCTGTTTAGCAAAAGGCAAATAGGATTTCTGTTTTCAAAACCTTTTTATAGATCTTACATAATACTTTGTTTTTATTTACTTTTATTTATTAATAAAAAAAGGATTGGCAGTGTTTTAGCTATTTCTATGATGGATCAATTTTACCGTTAAAAATTACTTGCGTATCGTATTGATTTTATTAAATTTTGGTTTTGTATGTTAAACAAAATATACAAAACCAAAAAATAACCACATCAATCTAACTTAGGATGCTGATCGACTAAATTCTGACGCTGTTGTTGTAATGTTTCGATCTGCTGTTCTATATCTTCGACTCTTTGTTCTATTGAGTCAAAGTGATCCGATAATATTTCTTTTGCCTCTGACCTGTCTGATGCTGCAGGCGTTGCGCCGCGGAGTGGACGGTTTGCGGTTTCTTTCATTTTTATGCCTGTAAGTAAACCCACTAATGCCACAACCATTAAATAATAAGCTGGCATGTATAAATTATTACTTTCTTCAACCAACCAAGCCGCCACTGTTGGAGTAGCACCAGCAACTAATACCGAGATATTAAATGATATAGCTAGAGCACTGTAACGAATACTAGTCGGAAAGATAGCCGGTAAAATTGAGGCCATAACACCAGTAAAACAGTTAAGTAATACAGCTAAAATCAATAATCCTAAAAAGATAAGACCTATAATATCACTATTGATCATAACAAATGACGGATAAGCAAGAATTAATAAACCTAAGCTTCCCCCAATAATGAACGGTCTGCGACCTATTTTATCGCTAATAAAACCAATTAATGGTTGAACAAATAACATACCTATCATGATAGCAATAATAATTAGTACGCCATGATCTGTATCGTAATTTAAGTTATGAGATAAATAACTAGGCATATAGGTAAGCAACATATAATAAGTCACATTAGTAACAATCACTAACCCTACACAGACTAATAGGCTTTTCCAATATTTGATAATAATCTGTTTGAAAGTCATTTTAGGTTGATTAGTAATATGATCGCGAACATTTTGATCCATCAAATCGGTATGCTGTTGAAATGCAGGTGTTTCATCTAGTGCATGACGTAAGTAAAGCCCAATTAGTCCTAGCGGTAAAGCGAATAAAAATGGAATTCTCCAGCCCCAATCATGAAATGCAACTTTGCCAAGAATACTAGATAAAAGCACGACTAAACCTGCTCCAACTAAAAAACCAGCAATCGAACCAAAATCTAACCAACTCCCCATAAAACCACGTTTGCGATCTGGCGAATATTCGGCAACAAATATAGCCGCACCAGAATATTCACCCCCTATTGAAAATCCTTGCGCAAATTTAGCTAGCAATAATAATATTGGTGCAGCAATACCAATCGAGGCATAAGAAGGAATTAAACCAATACAAAAAGTGCTTAACGACATAATAATGATGGTTATTGATAATACTTTTTGGCGTCCAAATTTATCACCAAGGATCCCAAACACTAAACCGCCTAACGGCCGAACTAAAAATGGTACGGAAAACGTGGCAAGTGCGGCAACCATTTGAACACTAGGGGATGCATCAGGGAAAAAGACTTGCCCTAAAACATAAGCTAAAAAGCCATATACACCAAAATCAAACCACTCCATCGCATTACCAAGTGCTGCTGCGGTAATAGCTTTTTTTAACTTGCTATCATCAATTATAGTAATATCGTTGATGTTTAATGGTTTATTTTGGGACTGTCTTATTTTTTTCATAAAATACCGCCTGTTTACATACAAATAATAAAAAGGAATGATGCAACAAGGTAAACGGTTACCTTTTAATACACAAAGAACAATACTTTTTAAATTTCACTTTGAAAAAGTGTTTATCAGTTAATTAAAATTGAAGCAAAATACAGCAAAGATAAAAAAAGAGGATAATAAAAAAGCAAAAACTAATGTTTTATTGTTTGTTTTAATTTCTACTAAATAACAACAAAACAATTCCTTTTTGTGAAAAATGAATGCTAATTATAGCAAAATAACCTCATTTTGTAAAATTTTCTTGATTTTTAAGTTAATACTAAAGTCATTTTAAAAATGACTCATGGTTTGCATTATTAACTATTTCCGTGAACAAAAGTAGATCCCAATAACTATTAGCACTATCGACACAACATGAAAATACGCAACTGGCGTATGTAAAAATAGAATACTGAAAATTCCTGCTGACAAAGGGATAATATGAGTATAGATTTGCCCACGTGTTGCGCCAATATCCATAATACCTTTATTCCAAAATAAATAAGATAACCAAGACGCAAAAATAGCAATATATAATAAGCCAAGCAAAAAACTTGTTGAGGTATAATGCGCTAGATTAGAAACTGGGTAAAAATAAAAATACACTAACGCAACAGGAAGTAACATGACCGAACCTAACACGGCACTAACAGTCACAAAAGCATTGCCAGATATAGATTTATCTTTTAACCGTATAAATGCGCTATAACAAGCCCAGCTCATTGCTGATGCCATTGCCCATAAATCCCCTTTATTAATATTACTCAACTCACTTAAATTGGTTATATTCCCTTGTAAAATCAAATAAATAACGCCAATTGTACTAAATAGCACGCCTAAAATATTATTTTTTGAAATCGTATCATTAAATAACAATTTATTCATAACCAACACCATACATGGTGTTGCAGAAAGGTAAATTGATGCATTAAGCGATGAGGTATATTGCAATCCAACATAAAGTGTTAATGGAAATAAAATCTGCCCAAAAATGGCTAACAAACAAATGGGACCAATTGATTTTCTAATTTTGGATAAGTCATTACGAACTTGACGTTGATATAAACACAATAATAACAGCGCAGTAATAACCCAACGACCTTCGGATATTACCATAGGATCGGCTTGAGTAACTAAAACACGTCCAACAACGTAATTACCACCCCAAAAACAAGCCGCCAAAGTAAGAAATAAATATGGCATAACAATACCCAAATATTAGTATAAAGATATAATGGTATGAATTCTATTATATACCTAAAAAAAGCAAGAAATAACCAAATTTACAAACAAATACTTTACCTATTTTTATACGGTTAATTTGTTCAATTTATAACAACGCTAATAACTTAATCTAGAATACTTATTTGTTATCCATTAAAATAATTAAACTAAAACTGACAAGGTAATTCCTATGCGCTGGAGAGACCAACGAGAAAGCGATAACATTGAAGATCGTCGCTCACAATCAGGAAGTGAAATAGGAACAAGACTTCCAATTGGTGGTAAAGGTAAGGTTGTTTTATTTATTGTAGTGTTAATTGCTGGCTATTATGGTGTTGATTTAACTGGCTTGCTAGATTCAACACTAATTGATACGAACAGTACCGAACAAAATACTAATCAATATTCAATTGATGATGAAGATGCCGTCAAATTTACGTCTATCATTTTAGCAAGTACTGAAGATTATTGGCATCAAGAATTTCAACGTTTAGGTAAAACCTATACTCCCCCTAAGTTAGTACTTTATAAAGGCTCTACAAGAACATCTTGTGGCACTGGTCAAACCTTTATGGGACCATTTTATTGTAGTATTGACAAAACTGTCTATCTAGATATGTCTTTCTATCAAGAGATGAAACAGCGACTTGGTGGTGGTGGCGACTTTGCTCAAGGTTATGTAATTGCGCATGAAGTTGGTCATCATGTACAAAATTTGCTGGGTACATTTAGCCACGTTGAGCAATTAAAACAAGGTCAGTCCACAATCACAAATAACCAATTGTCGGTTAAATTAGAACTCCAAGCCGATTGTTTTGCTGGCATGTGGGGCAATGCAATGCAACAGCAAAATCGGCTGGATGAAGGTGATATTGAACAAGCTTTAAACACCGCAAAAGCCATTGGTGATGATCGCTTGCAACAACAAAGTGAAGGTTATGTTGTACCTGATAGTTTTACCCATGGTACATCTAAGCAACGTTATACTTGGTTTAAACGTGGGTTTGATAGTGGTGCAATTAACGAATGTAATACATTTGCTCAATAAGGAAATAATATGTTAGAAAAATTAGTTAATCGCGTTTTACTAGTCAATGATGATGGCTTTGATGCACCAGGTATTAAACTATTGCAAGAAGTGGCAAAAAAGATAGCTCACGAGGTTTGGGTAGTTGCACCAGCCATAGATCAAAGTGGAGTATCTTGTTCAGTGAGCTTAAAAACGCCATTTAGAGTTGTTCAACGTGGAAAACAAGAATTTGCCGTTTATGGCACACCTGCCGATTGCTCACTATTTGCAATTAAATATTTGATGGCTAACAACCTACCCGATCTAGTACTATCTGGAATTAATAATGGCTCAAATGTAGGATTTGAAACAGTGTTATCTGGCACTGTTGGTGCGGCAATGATGGCTATGACTTTGGGCATTCCTGCAATTGCATTGAGTCAATTAACCAGTGAAGATAACCAGCCAACTGACTGGAGTTGTGCTAAACATCACGCTCAAACAGTTATTGCTAAATTACTTTCGTTACCATCTGCGCAAAATATTTGTTTTAACGTTAATTTTCCTGCATGTACAGCACAACAAATTAAAGGTTTGAAAATAACAAAACAAGGCGATAGCGATGTAAGTCGTTTTATGGTGATACCAACACAAGATCCCGAAGGCAACGATTACTTTTGGTTTAGAGCAAAACGCAATTTACAAATACTTGATGACAATAAAGAACTTGATGCCGCTAATGCCAACTTTATTGCCATTACGCCATTGGGTTATGAAAGGACCGATTATGCCTTTTATGAAAAACTGTTAAACACATCTAATCTTTAATTGTTTCAGTAATTTGTCTTCCTAACTATTAAGAAGACAAATTACACTTAATTATTTATTTACTATTGATTTTGTTATTAATTATCTAACTATTCATCTACTTTCAGCCCACGTTAGTTTTTACATCTTTCACCAACGTACAGAATAACAATGATATCGCAACCATTACTAACGCAATCCAATAGATAACCTGATGTCCATAGGCTTCTGATACAAATCCTTGCAACATTCCAGCTATAATTATGCTGAAAATAATACCATTATTAAATAAAGTAGAAGCCACTCCCATTCGAGTAGGCAATAAATCCTGAAAATAGATAATACCAATGTTAGCTACAATACCAATAAATAGAGCATTAAAGAGCTGTAATGCTAATAAGGCATATTTACCAGTACAAAAAATCATACCAAGATAAAAAATCAAACCGCAAACAATCGCAATAAAAAACAGATTTCGTTTACCTAAATGGGGTACTAAATATCCAGCGATAAGCATAACTGGAATTTCGATACCAGCAGCAAGCCCCATCAATACACCCGGCAATGAATCTGAAAGATGTAATACAACATCAACATAAATTGGCATATCAATAATATACATCATATTTGCTGTCCACATAAATACCGTAGATAGCAATAAACAAAGCACATTTGTATTCTTCCAAAGTGGTTGGTTTGCCGCTTGTAACTCTGCTTCGTTATTAAATTGTGAGGTGGGATTTTTTTCAACCGAAGGTAAAAAAATAGCAACAAACAGCATCGCGACCATAAACATGCACATGCCCGTTAAATACATTGCCGTAAAACCAAAATTAATAGCTAAGCCAAAAGAAATTGGTGGGCCAAATACCCAAGCAAGCGAAAGTTGAGCTCGAATAAGTGAATTAAATGCCACAACATTACGCCCAGTTTTAACGGCATATTCGCGTGCTAAAGCAAAAATTTGTGGCATAGCAGCAGACGATAACGCAGCAAACAAAACACCCAGCGTGATTAACACCAAATAGTGACGTGTAAACGCAAAAGTAATGCTATTAGCAATGCCCATTAAACAGCAAAATATAACAATATAACGCCTATCGCCCTTTTTATCGGAATATTTAGCCAATAAAAAGCTACCCACAATACTTGCTAAAGCATTAACAGAAAAAAAAAGCCCAACTAGCCGTGAATTAACATTAACTTCAAAAGTTAAAAATCGACTTAAAGTAGGAGATTGTAAAGCACCAGCAATACCAACAATAAAAGTTGTGACTAGAAATGCGACAAAAATAGTGCTTTGCTTTTGGCGAAACGAAGATACTTTAGTCATAACAATACATAGTAGAGGAATTTATACCAATTATATACTTAAAATTGGCATAAACGTAACAAAATTCGACTCTGTAAATAAATTTGTGTATCTGCTCATTTTTAAACTGGTGTGTTCACACTTTTTAGTACCAAAAATATAAGGTCATCGACTTCTTTTGTATTCAATCGGTGACTGATAATTTAATGTCGAATAAAATCGATTATAATTAAACTAATTTACATAATAATTAAATTCTAATCTAAGCTGTGCCAATGAATCAAAAACAGTAAAAAAAGGTAAGAACAAAGGAAAAAGAGAATGAGAGAAACTATTTGTATAATTACACAAACAAGTAAAAAAAATTGCTTGTACTACAATCATTGACCAATAGATTAGGAAAAAAGCGAAATACCTTTGATAATTTACTGAATAAAATTGATAATAACGATCCATTGGTTACTTTTGCCCATTTTATTAATCTAAAAGTCTTAACTAATCATAAAAAAGAATTGAATTGTAAATATCTGGTTATTAGTACAAAAATGATATAAAAATTATGTGGCAACATCAAGATAACAACTTTTTTATATTCAATATTGTTGAATAACCAAACCACACAAAAAAGTACATAATTTAGAATAATGGGCTCGTAATGAGTCCAATTCTTTAATTAAATGCAAGCATATCCATTTTACATTAAGCCCCAAATAGCTCTCTGTAATAAACCAATAATCAGTTATAATAAAATTATTATCTAAATGATTACATTATACAAATTACATTTATCATAATTTATGATTAAACTAAAAATAAGAACCAGTACGAATTTATGCTTTTTAATGGTTCTTTGTTAGACTAATGAATTTACTTATTACGTTGAAGGATAAAAAAAAGAAAAACCACCATGACTAATAAAGACAATTTTGCCAACCACACCCCAATGATGCAGCAGTATTTAAAACTTAAAGCTGAAAACCCTGATATTTTATTATTTTATCGCATGGGTGATTTTTATGAGATGTTTTATGACGATGCCAAACGAGCATCACAGGTTTTAGATATTTCTCTTACTAAAAGAGGATCTTCAAATGGAGAGCCCATTCCAATGGCTGGCGTGCCTTATCATGCGGTTGAAAGTTATTTAGCAAAATTAATCGCACTGGGTGAATCAGTTGCTATTTGTGAACAAGTTGGCGATCCAGCTACTAGTAAAGGACCAGTAGAACGAAAAATTGTCCGTATTGTAACTCCTGGTACAGTAAGTGATGAGCTATTATTAGAAGATCGCAAAGACAATTTACTGGCATCAATTTGGCAATATAGAAATTATTACGGCTATGCTACACTCGATATCAGTTCAGGACGATTTTATATTTTTGAATGTGACAATTTCGAGGAAATGCAAGCCGAATTACAACGTACAAGTCCTGTCGAATTGCTATATCCGGAAGAATTCCAATCCATGCCATTAATTGAAAATAACTCTGGATTGCGCCGTCGTCCACAATGGGACTTTGATCTTGAAACAGCAAAACAACAGCTTAATCTACAATTTGGTACTAATGATTTAATTGGATTTGGTGTGGAAGAGTGTAATTATGCACTTTGTGCAGCTGGCTGTTTGTTACAATATGTTAAAGATACCCAACGCACAGCTCTACCTCATATACGTTCAATTATTAAACAGTCGGCTTATGATTTTGTCGTGTTAGATGCCGCAACACGCCGTAATCTAGAAATCACCGAAAACCTATCTGGTGGAACTCAAAATACTGTAGCTGAAATACTTGATAAAACTCAAACACCAATGGGTAGCCGTATGCTTAAACGTTGGTTGCATTCACCAATTCGTAATTTAACTATATTACAAAATCGACAACAAGCTATTGGCGAATTACAAAACTATATTGATGAAGTTAATCTATTATTAAAACAAATTGGTGATTTGGAACGTATTTTGGCAAGACTTGCATTACATACGGCTCGACCTCGTGATTTTGCTCGTTTACGTGATGCTTATAATTTATTACCACAATTACAAACACTATTAAGTGGTCTTACTTCACCTGCGTTAATTAACTTGCGTAAAAAAATAAACCAATTTGACCGTATAGCTGAAATATTAAATCAGGCTATTGTTGAAACACCGCCGGTAATTATTCGTGATGGTGGGGTTATTGCTACTGGATATAATGCAGAACTAGACGAACTACGAAGTTTAGCGGATGGTGCAACCAATTATTTAGAACAGTTAGAAATCCGAGAACGTGAAACACTTGGCATTGACACATTAAAAGTTGGATTTAATGCTGTGCATGGCTACTATATCCAAATCAGCCGTGGGCAAAGCCATTTGGCACCAATTCATTATACTCGTCGTCAAACACTGAAAAATGTTGAGCGATATATCATCCCCGAACTTAAAGAGTACGAAGATAAAGTGCTAACTTCCAAAGGACGAGCATTAGCACTCGAAAAGCAACTTTACGAACAGCTATTTGATCTATTAATGCCAGATCTAACCACTATGCAAATCAGTGCTGAAGCCATTGCCAAACTTGATGTGCTTACCAACTTGGCGGAACGAGCACTAACCCTTAACTATCAAAAGCCAACACTATCAACCGACTCAGGAATAGAAATTAAAGATGGCCGACATGTGGTGATTGAGCAAGTTTTACAAACACCATTTATTGCAAACTCGCTCTCATTATTACCAAGCAGACGTATGTTAATTATTACGGGACCAAACATGGGCGGTAAAAGTACTTATATGCGTCAAACTGCTTTAATTGTATTACTGTCTTATATTGGTAGCTTTGTCCCTGCATCAAAAGCAGTCATTGGACCTGTTGATCGCATTTTTACACGTATTGGCGCTTCTGATGATTTGGCATCTGGTCGCTCCACTTTTATGGTCGAAATGACCGAAACGGCTAACATTATGCACAATGCAACTCAACAAAGTTTAGTATTAATGGATGAAATTGGTCGAGGAACTTCAACATATGATGGGCTTTCATTAGCTTGGGCTTGTGCCGAAAATTTAGCAAATGAAATCAAATCAATGACGCTTTTTGCCACTCATTACTTTGAATTAACCCAATTACCCGAGCATATGCAAGGTGTTTATAATATCCACTTTGATGCCATTGAACATGATAATACTGTTGCTTTTATCCACGAAGTATCTGAAGGCGCAGCTAGTAAAAGTTTTGGTATTGCTGTTGCTGGACTTGCCGGTGTGCCTAAGACAGTACTAAAACGAGCTAAACAAAAATTGAAAGAGCTCGAGATTATTTCAAAACAAACGGCTAACAGTGGAGTTGCTCAATCTCAACTTTCTTTTATCAACGAACCTGAACCTTCGGAAGTTGAAGAAGCGTTAAAACAGATTGATCCTGATGCTTTAACACCAAAACAAGCATTAGAAATTTTATATCAATTAAAAAAGTTGGTGTAATTTAAATAACCTCTAATTGTTCTATTGTGATATTATTCTGAAAAAACCGCTAGATGTGATTTCTAGCGGTTGGTTTTAATTATTAATAGCATCTAGAATTTAAAAAATTAAGCCCAATTTTTCTTCTTAGATGTTTTACCTATGCCCGGATTAAGACAGTTTGTAGGATCAAGCTCTTGATAGAATTTTTTCAAATCCTCATTGGCATGATACAAATGCCCCACATTGTGCTCAGCTGGATATTGCGCACCACGCTGATCAAGCAATGCTAAAATATCCTCCTTAACTTTATCACAATCCACCCCTTTTTTAGCTATATAATCTTGATGAAATACATAACAGAAAAAATGCCCATAATACATTTTATAAATAAAGTTTTGATCAATGTTTTCTGGCAGCGTTTCAAACCAATCGGTATCATTACGTCGTAGTGCGATATCTAATGCAACAATGTTTTCCACTGTTTTGCTATGTACATTACGATAAGCCGTAGCAGCACCCGCAGCTGCAAAACGGTGTAACATTGCGGCTTCAGCTTCTTTTTCGTTACATAAAAAATAATTACCATTTTTATTTTGAAAATAGTTTTTTAAAAAAACCTCGGCTTCTGCAATCCCATCATCTGCCATTTTTAAAATAAGGTGATGTTCATAACGATCACGATAATCACGCATTGATTTTGGTAAATGATTTGGCAAAAATTTGCAAGCAAAGATAGAAAACCGATCTGAAAAATTTTTTGGAAAAAATGGAATTTTAGCGGTAACACGATCAACAAAGTTCTTAAACACAAACATGCGTGGCATCATATCTGTACCTAACTTTTTAATGGCTAAAAAGGTCGGTTTCCCATAAACCGCGGCAATATCAAAAGCCACGCGATGTATATATTCTCCCGATACAGGCAAGGTTTTAAATTGGCTTAAAATATGGCGACGAATACCATTTAATTCATTAATATCATTTGTACCAATATAAAATACGGCTGATTTTTTCTCTAACGGAAATGTATCAAGGCGCACAGCAAATACCATTAATCTACCAGCACTACCTGATGCTTCATAATGACGAGCAGGATCAGCATTAAATCTAGCAGGCGTATCGGCATCTACTTCACGAACATGCTCACAATAATGGTGATCATGACCTAAACCAGCATCATGTTTAATATTCTTATCAGTATAAGTATGATTTTGAAGATTCTGTAAAATTGTTTCTGGTTCATCACCCAATTCTATACCTAAATGATTAACTAAACGCAATTGCCCTTGCGCATCTAATTGAGCAAACACCGCCATTTGAGTATACGCAGGTCCACGCTGAATCAGTGCCCCGCCCGAATTATTACATACCCCACCCATCACAGAAGCGCCAATGCAAGATGAACCTATAACCGAATGCGGACCTCGATGATATTTTTTTAATTCCTTTTCTAGATGAAAAAGTGTACTACCTGGCAAGCAGACAACTTGTTCACCATTTTCTATCACTTTAATACTATCTAAGCGACGAGTACTAACAATAACAACAGGACGATCATAGTCATTACCATCAGGCGTTGAACCACCAGTTAATCCAGTATTTGCGGATTGTGTGATAACAATCACATCCGCTTCAACACACGCTTTTAACACCTGCCACTGTTCAACTAACGTTCCCGGCAAAACAACTGCCAATGCATCACCTTCACCAAAGCGAATACCTTGACGATAAGGTAATGTGCGTGCTGGATTGGTTAAAGTATATTTATGTCCAACAATACCTTGTAGCTGCTCAATGAGCTTAGCTGTTTGATTAATTTTCATATCGGTATTTCCTATGGTTATTGAAAATTGAGATGGGTTAATAGTGGCGATTAAATAATCACCATCTTAACCAAAAGCAAAACAATAAGCTATCGGAATTTTTATTGCAGATGAACAAAACACACTTAAACGACCTTTTACAACAAAAAGGTCTATAAAGGTAATTTATTTATAATGTTTAACAATTTGTTTTTTGGTATTTTTTGACAAAAGTTGTTGCGTTCAGTTTGATTAAAAAAAGTCCACGCTACAAATCTGCTCGCTTTTTGCCCTTGCGCCATGGGAATAATACGGCTTTCAACAACAGCAGCTTGTTTTAATTTTTTGTTAATTATCGACAAAGTCTCTTTTTTTGAAACTAATGAAGTAAACCATAGGCATTGAGTTTTATATTGAGTACTTTCATTAATCATATTACTAATAAAAGCACTTTCACCTCCTTGACACCAAAGCTCGGCATGTTGTCCACCAAAATTAAGCACAGTTTTTTGAGTGGAATTTATTAACTTACCTAACTTCTTCAATTTGGTTTGCGTACTTGCCAACGCATCTTCTGCTGAAGCATGAAAAGGCGGATTGCACAGCGTTAAAGTATAAAATTCATTGGGTTTAATGATATTTTTAAAAATCGATCCACTGTCTTTTTGTAATCGACACTGCAAAGTGTTTTTTAATAACGTATTGGCTTGTGTAATTAGCAAAGCAACTTTGATCGCAACTGGATTAATATCACTCCCTACAAATGACCAACCATATTCGGCACAACCAATAATAGGGTAAATCACATTAGCCCCAACGCCGATATCTAAAACCCGAATTTGTTTACCTGTTGGAATGCTATTTTGGTTATCTTGAGATAATAAATCAGCCAAATAGTGAATATAATCAGCTCGACCAGGAATGGGCGGACATAAAAAACCGTCTGGGATATCCCAATAATTCATTTGATAATCATTAAATAACAAGGCTTTATTTAACTTTTTAACAGCCATAGGATCGGCAAAATCGATCGATAAATTGCCATAGGAATTCTGATTTACATATCGAGACAGCTCAGGCAGTATTTTAATGAGCTTTGCAAAATCATAGCCATTCCGGTGTTTGTTTCTACAATGTAATTGGGGCTTTTTTAATGGGGTTTGCACGATTGTCCTATTTTATCCAAAATCAAATAACCGCTATTATAACGACTTAACAGCAATATGCGAAAACCGAACAAATCAATTAATCAAAATGACTACGGTGGAATGTTGTTTTTTACTCTACCTGACGTTTTTTAGTTTTATACAACTAAATTTCCAGCATAACCGCATAACCATTGTTGCATAGTGTCATCTCCCTCAAAAATTCTAAAATTCGATATATTAAAAACACTTTGTTATAATCCTCCATCACTTTAAAACAAAAACAAATGCGAAATGAAAGCCCTTGTACCCATTATCCCCTTAACCATAATGCCTTTTGATCTTTTTGCTATGGATTTTAGTGGCCATAATCTATCACTCTTTTGGGGTATTCCGTTTGTGGGAATTTTACTTTCTATTGCATTAATGCCGCTATTTCTGTCGCGGCTTTGGCACTATCATTATGGCAAAATTATTACTTTTTGGACAATGCTGTTTGTACTGTTTGCCTTATATTCTTTTGGTCTACAAATCACCATCAATCTTACTGCTCATGCAATTATAGCTGAATATATTCCTTTCATTTTGTTATTGCTTGCACTATTTACCGTTTCAGGAGGGATTTTAATTAAGAGCGATGTGCCTAGCACACCCAAACTAAACGTTGGTTTGCTTGCAATAGGTACACTGTTAGCGTCACTCATGGGCACTACTGGCGCAGCTATGTTAATGATTAGGCCTTTAATCAGAGCTAATCGAAATCGTAAGTATGCTGTGCATACAATTATCTTTTTTATTTTTTTAGTGGCTAATATTGGTGGTGGGTTAACACCACTCGGCGATCCACCTTTATTTATTGGCTTTTTAAAAGGCGTTAATTTTGGATGGACAGTTAAGCATATGCTGTTACCTGTTTTACTTAACTCTCTTTTACTGCTGGCAATTTATTACGTTATTGATCACTACTACTTTAGTTTGCAATATGGTAATTTATCGACACTGACGTCGATTTCAGAAACTAAAAACGTTAAAATTTATGGTATGAGCAATATTTTTTTATTGGTGACAATTATTGCCTGCGTGTTAATGTCTGGTATTTGGCATTCATCGGTTAATTTTACGGTTTTAGGAACACATATTGCTTTACAAAATTTAATCCGTGATATTATTTTTATCATGATTACCCTATTTTCTATGTTAATTACCCCTAAACAAGTCCGTGCCGGTAACGAATTTAATTGGGAGCCTATCATTGAAGTTGCTAAGCTGTTTATCGGGATTTTTATTACTATCGTCCCTGTACTTGCTATTTTACGAGCAGGTAGCCATGGTGCACTAGCCCCAATAGTATTACTAGTAACAAATGAACAAGGACAACCGATCAATAGCATGTATTTTTGGCTATCAGGTCTACTTTCAGGATTCTTAGATAATGCTCCCACTTATTTGGTCTTCTTTAATCTAGCTTCCGGCGATGCCACTACTTTAATGAATATACTAGAAAAAACCTTACTCGCTATTTCAATGGGTTCGGTTTTTATGGGAGCTCTTAGCTACATAGGTAATGCACCTAACCTTATGGTCAAAAGCATTGCAATTCAAAATAAAATTAATATGCCAAGCTTTTTTAGTTATATGAAGTGGTCTGTGTGTATTTTAATACCAGTGTTTATTATTGATAATTTAGTGTTTTTTGTGTTCTTTTAATTTAGACTGTTAACAAGCATAAATTAAAGTGATTCTGATACTGTAAAAACTCTGTTATGTTGTTTTTTTACTTTAAGATAAAATATAACTAAATAGCAGCATTCTTCATTTCATATAAACTGTAAATTAATATTCATAATATTTTTAAAACTCTAGTAGTTAATGTACACATCATGTATTACTGTTTTTAGTCATTTTACACTTTGTGTACAAATCTTGGTATAATGAAATATTCCTAACATAATTTTGAGAGATATATATGTTAAATCAATTAAAAGCAATTATTCAGTACCTTCTTCCTAAACAGTTATTAACTGTTTTTTTGGGTTGGCTGGCAAAAAAACAATTGGGAAAAATTACTACATGGATGATTATGTTTTTTTGTAAATTATATAAAGTGGATTTGAGTGAAGCAAAAATTAATGATTTAAAAGAGTTTAAAACCTTTAATGACTTTTTTGCTCGTGAATTAAACGAAGATGCACGCCCAATTGATACTACTGATAGTACAGTTGTTATGCCTGCTGATGGTGTAATTAGTCAGTTCGGTACTATTCAAGATACACAACTGCTACAAGCTAAAGGGCATTTTTATTCTTTAGAAGCATTGCTTGCATGCCATTCAGATATGATCAAATATTTTAAAAATGGTTTATATGCAACCATTTATTTATCACCTAAAGATTATCACCGTTTTCATATGCCTTGCGATGGTATTTTGCGTGAGATGATTTATGTGCCTGGCTCACTGTTTTCAGTTAATAAGGCTACAACCGAAAGCATTCCTAATATTTTTGCTCGTAATGAACGTTTAATTTGTATGTTTGAAACCGAATTAGGTCCAATGGCACAAATTTTAGTTGGTGCAACCATTGTAGGTAGCATAGAAGTGCAATGGGAAGGCATTGTTACCCCTCCGCGAGAAGGAATTATGAAACGCTGGACTTATGCCAACGGTATAAAATTAACTAAAGGGCAAGATATAGGTTGCTTTAAATTAGGTTCAACTGTGATTACGCTATTTGCGTCAAATTCAATTGAGTTTGATAATCAACTCAAAGTAGGTGAAGTTACGCGTGTAGGCCAAAAATTAGCCGATAGGATATAACGTTATGTGGACTCGTGGTGTCATGTGCTTTGTTGCTGTGTTGTTTTCTTCACTGACCTTTGCCGAAGAAACCACGCCAATCATTAACAATGAGGATGATCTTTCGCTAGTTGTTCACCAGTTAAATGATAAAAATGATGAACTCAGACAAAATATGGAGTTACAAAAAGCACATCTAACTAGTATTGTTAATGAACAGAACAATATTACTACACAAATTTCACATGTACAAAATACACTGGCAACCCTTGATGAACAAGGGGAGTGGTTAAGTTTTTCGACCGCTTTGGGCGAAACCTTACGTCAACAATTATTGCGTTTGCCTGAGAAACCTAAATCACAAGCACTTGATGCCGAAATTGCCGAGGCAAAGGCTCAACAACTTAATTATAGTAATATTTTAACGTCTTTGGACGATTACCCAATGTTAACAAATTCACTTGACAGTGTCAAAGAAGCAACACAATATCGTCGTTTAATTCGGGAACAGAACGAATTACTTAAGACTCTTATTTCGGGAACTGACACTACCATTTTAGAGTTGACTAAATTAAAAATTGCCAATAAGCAATTAACTAATGCGATCGACGAAGTAAACGATGCCGCACACAGATATTTTTTCTGGGTAGCAGATGTGAATCCAATATCGTTAAATTATCCAATCGATTTAGCTAAAGATGTTGTTTATATGGTTTTTTCTGTTGATACAATTTCGCAACTTTATAATGCTAGCGTTGAAGTACTTAGTTCTCCAAAAACGTTATTTTTAATTATTTTATCGTTGCTGTTCGTGTTTGCACACTTTAAAATGCGTGCTAAATATAATACTTTTTTAAACAAATCAGCTAGCCGTGTGGGAAAAATAACACAAGATAGCTATTCTTTAACATTAAAAGTAATTATATTTTCATTAATAATGGCCTTACCTATACCAATTTTGTGGGCGGTATTTGGCTATGCTTTACAGATTAATTCAGATTATCCTGTCGCATTTGCCTTAGGTTATGGCGTGAATGCAGCAGCGCCTATTTTGTGGGTATTTATTATTTCAGCACATTTTGCATCATCCAATGGGCTGTTTATTACCCATTTTGGTTGGTCAGAACGTAGTGTACGCTCGGCAATGAAATATTATCAACTTTCAATTTGGCTTGTAATTCCACTAGTAATGATAGTGATGAGTTTTGATCAATATAATAATCACCAATTTGCAGCCACAATTGGTCGAACGTCGTTTATTTTTCTTTGCTTTGCTTTGGTGTTTATGACTAACTCTATCCATCGTGCTGAAGTTCCTCTTTATATTGATAAAAAAGGAGCAGGCGATAATTTATTAAGCCATATTTTGTGGTTTATTTTATTAAGTGCACCATGGCTAGCTATCATTGCGGCTTGTTTAGGTTATCTTTCGACAGCTCAAGTACTATTAGGGCGTCTTGAAGCTTCTGTCATTATTTGGTTTGCTCTGTTAGTTATTTATTTTATGATTCGCCGTTGGATGTGGATCCAAAAACGCCGTATTGAATTTGAACGAACCAAGCAACGTCGCTTAGAGCGTATGCAACGAGCCAAATCACATGAAGATGATCTCAATTCACTTAACGAAAGTGTTGATGAACCTGTTATTGATTTAGATGTCATTAGTGCTCAATCATTACATTTAGTCAGATCGATTATTATGATGATTGCGCTAATTAGTATGATTTTGCTATGGTCTGAACTGCATTCGGCCTTTGCTTTTATGAATAATATTAAACTTTGGGGAACCAGTGCCATTGTTAATGGAACCGAAATCGAACAATACATCACCCTTGGCGCAGTATGTATTGCAATTTTAGTGATGACAATTACCATACAGTTGGTCAAAAATTTGCCCTCTTTGTTGGAGTTAGGCATTTTGCAACATTTAGATTTAGCACCGGGAACGGGGTATGCTATTTCCACAGTTTCAAAATATATTACTTTGATGATAGGCTGTATGATTGCGTTTTCGTTTATTGGTATCGACTGGTCTAAAATTCAATGGTTAATTGCCGCATTAGGTGTAGGGTTAGGTTTTGGTTTACAAGAGATCTTTGCTAATTTTATCTCTGGCTTAATCATTTTATTCGAAAAACCTGTGCGTATTGGCGATACGGTGACAATTCGCGATTTGACAGGTAATATCACCAAAATTAATACTCGCGCAATTACCATCGTCGATTGGGATCGTAAAGAAATTGTGATGCCCAATAAAGCTTTCATTACCGAACAATTGGTGAACTGGTCGTTATCAGATTCGATCACTCGGATTGTATTAACCATTCCTGCAACTATCGATGCTGATAGTGATTTGGTTATCAAACTTTTACAACAAGCCTCAGACGAATGTGAATATGTGCTTAACGATCCTGAACCACAAGTATTTTTAGTAGATATCCAAGAAGGCATTCAGTTGTTTGAATTACGTGTTTTTGCTGCTGAAATGGGACACCGAATGTTACTGCGAAGCGCTATACATAAATTGATACTTGAAGCTTATCGTAAACATCATTTAATGCTACCATTCCCACCATTGCAAACCAATTTAGAAGCATTGGGACGCAAGAGTGGGCGTCGCAGTTATACCATCGGTACACTTTAACCAAAAAGAGTTTCTAACCAAGGCACGGCAAATGCTCCTGGCGCAAGCAATACAAAAGCCCAAACTGGTGCTGAAGCAATGTTTGCTAGGTTAAATTTGGTGGTTGGCATATGCATTGTGCCAGCAATTAAAGGGACTATGGCTCGTAGTGGTCCAAAAAATCGACCTATAAATACCCCTAACGTTCCATAACGCTGAAAGAATTGCTCAGCACGATAAACTAATTTAGGGTGCTTATTAAGTGGCCATGAAGCAATAACTTGTTGATGATAGTGTTTACCCAACCAATAAGACAGTAAATCCCCAAAAACAGCACCTGCCGAAGCGGCAATTAATACGGGTACAAATGATATTGCTCCTCCACCGATTAAAGCCCCTGCCCCTAATAAAATAGCCGTTGCAGGCACTAAAAGCGAGATAATTGCCAATGATTCACCAAATGCCAATAAAAATATAATGGGTAATGCCCAAACTTGATGGTGCTCAATAAACTGCATGATAGTCTGTGTGATTTCTTGTAATGACATAGAGTTAGTTTATGAATTATCAATTGCTTATGATGAACTATTTTATCATAATATTGCTTATTAAGTGCTGAGCACGCTATCTATTGATAAAATATTACACTACGTTAACATTTTAGAATTATTAATGGTTGATCTTGTGCTGATAGCAGTCTTAATTATAACCAAATTAGCAAGAGGCAATTAATGGCGATCGGTGTTAAATCAATTCCAGTACGTAAATTTAAAAACAGTAAGTTACAACATTTTCAACCTGATATGTTAGCTATCGAAAAGCCAGTTGCTTTAATTTATAACGGAATTTCACATGTAGTGATGATGGCAACACCAAAAGATTTGGATTATTTTGCCATTGGTTTTTCGTTAACGGAAAATATTATTCATTCGGTTAATGATATTTATGGCATTGATATTATTGATACTCCCAAAGGCATAGAAGTACAGATCGAACTTTCGTCACGACGCTTTAGCGAGCTGAAAGAAAAACGACGTAATTTAACTGGGCGAACAGGATGCGGTATTTGTGGTACTGAGCAGATAGAGCAAGTCTGCCAAGATATTCCTACTTTACCATTAATAAGCCAGATTGATTTAGCAGATTTTAGTGACAGCTTAAGCTATTTATCGCATGTTCAACAAGTTGGTAAACAAACTGGTTGCACGCACGCAGCTGTATGGCTAGATTTGAAAGGACAATTTATGGTAGGGTTTGAAGATATCGGCCGGCATGTCGCATTAGATAAACTGCTTGGTTTTAGAGCAATGCAATTGCCTAATAATCCTAGCTATCAACATGGTGTGGTATTGGTTTCAAGCCGCGCCAGCTACGAAATGGTGCAAAAAACGGCCAAGTGTGGTGTAAAATTTTTGTTAGCGGTTTCGGCAGCAACCTCAATGGCCGTTGATTTGGCAAAACAGTGCCATTTAACTTTATTGGGTTTTTTTAGAGGTGATAAAGGCGTGATCTATTCTGGCGATGATCGTCTTATCTAAGAAAATCTTTTGTATTTTTCATTTATGGTGATTAAATTAATCTAAATTCAATATATTGAATAATAAAAATAAAAAAGAAATTTTTCTAATTCATTCTAAGATATATCAATTCGCATCTTCCTTTATTAGACGAAGATCATCATAATATATGCCGAAAACAAAAATTATTTTGTTTTTTAATTATTTTATGGGATTTTTACCCAATTAAACTAAGCAATAGGTTATCGTTGTTTTATTATATTCACCTATTTTACTTTAGCTTAGCATTAATTTTTTTTGAAAGGATACTATCATGCATCAAACTTCAGATATTCAACAAGCCGTTAATTTTATTCAGAAACACACAAACAAAAAACCAACAATTGGAATTATTCTTGGTTCAGGTTTAGGACCTTTTGCCGACACTCTTGAAGATGCTGTTCATATTCCTTATGACACAATTCCACATTTCGCCAAATCAGCAGCTGTTGGCCACGCAAATGAATTAGTCATTGGCCAATGCGGAGACAAAACAGTTGTGGCAATGAAAGGGCGCTTTCACTATTACGAAGGTTTTTCGTTAGATCAAGTTACTTTCCCTGTTCGTGTGATGAAGATGCTTGGTGTTGAAAAATTAATTATCACTAATGCATGTGGTGCAGTCAATACGAGTTTTAAACCAGGCGATTTAATGTTGATCACCGATCACATTAATCTTACTGCCAACAATCCTCTTATTGGACCAAATAACCCTGATTTAGGTGTGCGCTTTTTAGATGTAAGTGAGGTTTATAATAAGCAATTGTGTTCAAAAGTAATTGATGTAGCCAAAGAACTTAATATTACCTTACAACAAGGTGTCTATGCTTGGTGGACAGGTCCAACTTATGAAACACCTGCCGAAATTAGAATGATTCGTGTTTTAGGTGCCGATGCAGTTGGTATGTCAACTGTACCCGAGGCAATTATCGCACACCATTCAGGCATTAAAACTATTGGAATTTCGTGTTTAACTAATATGGCTTGCGGAATTTTAGATCAACCATTAGGACACGAAGAAGTTATAGAGACAGCAGAACGCGTTAAATCAACTTTTTTACAACTAATAACAAAAACTATTGCACGTTTCTAACCAATACTTTTTATTGGTAATTTTCTATAAAAAGTTCACTTTATTTTAGGAATAAACAATGAACATAAAGAATAGATTGAAAATAATGATGTTTTTCCAATATTTCATTTGGGGAAGCTGGTTAGCCACTTTTGGTGCTTATCTATTCAATACTTTACACTTTTCTGGTGTTGAAGTATCTATGATATTTAGTACCAAAGGTTTAGCGGCATTAATTACACCATTTATTATTGGTATTATTGCCGATAAATTTTTACAGGCTAAATATCTATATATGCTTTGTCATTCTGTTTGTGCTATTGCGCTTTTTTATGCTGCATCAGTTAATAATTCAGCTATTTTATTTTGGGTAATGTTAGGCAATGCGTTAGCTTTTATGCCAACTATTGCATTATCTAATTCTATTAGCTACCACTGTTTGGCTCAACATAACTTAGATTCGGTAACCGTTTTCCCTAAAATACGAGTATTTGGTACTGTCGGTTTTATCATTGCAATGTGGACAATTAGTTTATGCAAATTCGAGTTGAGTAATGCTCAGCTCTATGTTGCCTGCGCAGCATCCGCTGTACTTGTTGTTTATAGTACAATATTACCAAATATTACTGTATCTAAAAATCAAAAACAGTCTTGGGTTTCTTATTTAGGATTAGATGCTTTTGTGTTATTCAAAAAGCCCATTATGGCTGTTTTTTTTCTTTTTGCTATGTTACTTGGTGCGATACTACAAATCACTAATACTTTTGGTGGCGCTTTTTTACATGATTTTGGTAAAGTCTCAGAGTTTAAAGATAGCTTAATTGTACAATACCCTGCTATTTTATTATCAGTTTCACAAATGGCTGAAGTCGCATTTATTTTGACCATCCCATTTTTCCTCAAAAAATTTGGCATTAAAAAAGTCATAATGATAAGCTTGATTGCTTGGACTTTACGATTTGGTTTATTTGCATTTGGTGATCCAACACCTTTTGGTTTTGTGCTATTAATGCTTTCAATGATCGTTTACGGCTGTGCATTTGACTTTTTTAATATTTCAGGCTCTATTTTCATTGAAAAAGAAGTCAGTTCAAATATTCGAGCCAGTGCTCAAGGACTGTTTATGACCATGGTTAATGGTATTGGCGCTTATTTTGGCTCGATTTTAAGTGGTTATGTTGTTGACATGTGTACACATGATGGTCTTAAAGATTGGCAAACAATTTGGCTAATTTTTGCTACATATGCACTTGTGTTAGGTATTGTTTTTTATTATTCATTTAATTATGACCATACTAAAAGTAAGTGTGCTGCATAATCACTTATCCGTTTAGATTAATAGATATTTGAAACATTAATTATCATTGTAATTTGATTAATTTATTAAAAAGACACCGGGAGATGAATTGTATGATCTTTCTTCTATGTCTTTTATTGTGTTTTTTAGCCGACAATTATCGGCAATGTTGTTTTTTGTTACGAGATTTAGATATGAAAGATAAATTTTTAGGCGGTTTACTGGTTTTATTAGGTGCATGTAGCTTTGGCGTACTATCTTCTATTGTTAAGACGGCTTATCAAAACGGGTATAAATTAGGTGAAGTCACTGGTATCCAATGTTTTTTGGGAATGTTAATGTTATGGAGTATTCACTTTATTGTCAAAATAATACGCTCCCCAAAAGTATCTACATCAACAAACACACGATTAACAACTCCAACAGAAAAGTATACAAAATTGACAAAAAAATGGAAGATCTGTGCTGTTGGTCTATTTCCTGGATTAGTCGGTATTTGTTATTACCAATGCGTACAACTAGTGCCTGCATCAATTGCAATTATTTTATTAATGCAATATTTGTGGATTAGTGTCTTTATTGATTTTATTATATTTAAGAATAAACCTAGTATTATTCAACTTTCAGCGGTTATTATAATTATTTTAGGTAGCTGCCTAGCAGCAGGTATTTTTAATCAAGATATTAGTTTAAATTTGACTGGTTGTTTTTTTGGTTTTTTAGCAGCACTAATGTATTCACTCTTTATTAGTACTAGCAGCAATATTGGTAACGAATTACCTAAGCTTGAAAAAAGTGCGTTGATGATTACCGGTGCATGTATTGTTACTTTTTTGATATTTCCACCTTTATTTTTCTTCAGACTTGATATTAGCGACAAACTGTATCAATTAGGATTTTTATTAGCATTGCTAGGTACTGTATTGCCACCTTTTTTGTTTTCGGTAGGAATCCCAAGAATTGGGATTTCATTAAGTGCCATTTTGTCGGCAACAGAGCTGCCTGTAGCAGTCATTTGTTCATATTTTTATTTACACGAATCGGTCCATTTTAATCAATGGATTGGAGTGGGTATTATTTTTTTGGCAATTGTTTTACCTAACTTAAAGCATATTAAAAGAGCAAACTTGAAAAATAGTTAGTTTATCTGACTTTTTTGACTTAAAATGTAAGAAAATACCGAATTGTTTACATTTCATGGTTAAAATTGTCCTCTAAAACCTCATAAGGCATTTTATTTAAAATTGCTTTATGTGGTATTAATCTTACAAATCACTTAAAATTTTGTTTGTATATGTTGAATTGCTAACTATTTGCTGATTATGCTTCATCTTTATCAAAGTACGTATCACTCTTTTCATCTTTTCCATTTGTTTGTGAATAAGCAGTTTTTGTGCTTTTTGATTGATATGGTAGTTATCACACGTTTTAACGAATAGATAGAACGATATATAAATTAATTACTAAATGGTATAGATTCCTGAATATTTTTACAGAAATAGAATCTAAAAAGTGTACACCACATCTTAATTAAAGTATGTCAATTACTTTAGTCCCAGAAATTACTGTAAACGAAGCGAGTAATTTCTATATATTAGGTTTATTATTTATAATATCCAAAGGCATTGAAAAACCAACTATCGTCATCATAACTATAATCGTCTAATAATTTGGCCGATCTTGCTATTTATTATCAAAAAATAAATGATTTTATACTCTGCCTTATTCTGAATAGCTTTAATAGTCAAATATATTAAAAATTATTATAGTATATTGGGGGCGTTCTATGGTTTACTTTTCTGCGAAAATATAATAAAAATCTTCAACAAAAAAATTAAATCTACAATATTTTTGAACTTTCCTAAATTAAATCTGTCTTAATACAAAGAGACTATTTTTAATAGTATTAGTCCGTTATTGAAAATAGGTAGTCATCGCTTATTTAGTTTTCTAGTAATAAGTAAAGGGTTTTGCTGTTTTAATAAAATGCCGTAATTAACCTTTTAACAGGCTTTATAAGTAAATTAGACTGTTTCGTTTCTCTAATAGTAGTCATTTCTAGCAGTGTTTATTTTTCTATGCTTTTTTGAGTTGAGATTTAATTCATTTATTTGAATATCTAATAAAATATTATTAATTATTTGAATTTTTTGTTTATTTTCATATTTAAGTATTTTGTCAACCTGAAACATTTTTACATAAAAATTAACAACCTCTTTCTTTATTAAGGTCTTGTTATCTTTTTATTTTAATAAAAAGGAAGTTACAAAATGAAGATATATAAAAAACCTTTATTTACCTTAGTACATAGTAATAATTCCATACCTGAACACAGAACTCTGGCTTATTTGGATCCCACATTAAATTATTACACTGATCATATTGACGAAATTATTGCTTTGCGTGTTAAAGAACTTAAATTGCATCATCCTGAATATAGAGAATGTCATGATAGTGATAAGAGCAATAATAAAAGAGGTTTTTCTTTTGTTTTTCATGAAATATTTGAGTCAGAACATCATCAAAAACAAATTGGAATGCTAAAAGAGGAAATAGCTATCACAAATGAATCCAATAAAATTAAAGGATTGCTAAAGAAAAGAATAAAGGAAATCGCTAATCTTTACCCTGAATTCCAACTTAATTTTAATGATATGCGAATTTTACCGACTAAAATAAAACAATATCTATTTGCTCCACCTTTAATCTTGACTGAAGATAATGCAATTATGCTTTGGGATGATTAAAAATTTATCTTAACAATAATTAATAAAAACAGTAATTTACAGGGACATTTCCCTGTAAATTATTTTTAATTTAAATCCTTTTTATATATGATTTTTTAATTAATGAAAGTTTATTTACGGATTAACTATTGAAAGCACTTTCACCATGGCTATTAATATCCAGACCTTCTCTTTCATGTTCTTCTGATACTCTTAAACCAACAGTGATATCTGCAATTTTATAAGCAATATAAGCAACCACTGTAGTCCATGCTACGCAGGTAATAACACTCATCAATTGAATTCCTACTTGAGTTGCCATTGTAATGCCTTCGGCATAACCAATACCTCCTAACGATTCTGATATAAATATACCAGTTAATATACAACCCACAATACCACATACGCCGTGTACACCAAATACATCACAAGTATCATCAACTTTTAGAATTCTTTTGAGTGTTGATACTCCCCAGACACCAGCAAAACCACAAATAAGCCCTATTAACATAGCACCACCTACACCAACAAGACCTGCCGCTGGTGTTACACCTACTAATCCCGCTATCACTCCTGATGCCGAACCAAGGCAAGATGGTTTACCTCGTAAAAACCATTCTGCGAATGTCCATGCCAAAACCGCTGCTGCTGTAGCTGCAACAGTGTTAATAAAGGCTAAACCTGCGATTTCATCTGCATGCGTTGATGATCCTGCATTAAAGCCAAACCAACCTATATAAAGAATAGCAGCTCCAAGGTAGACATAAGGTAGGTTAAATGGTTTTAGTGGTTCACGATTATAACCAATACGTTGTTTGATCAGATAGGCACCCACTATTCCTGCAATCGCAGCATTAATATGTACTACAGTACCGCCAGCAAAATCAAGTGCTCCTTCATCACCTAAAATTCCGCCTCCCCATACCATATGCGCCATGGGAATATATGAAAATGTAAACCATAACACCATAAATATTAATACTGCTGAAAAACGAATTCGTTCAGCAAAAGCACCAGGAATTAAGCAACAAGTAATACAAGCAAATGATCCTTGGAATGCGATCCAAATTAGCTCGTAAATCGATCCTGACACATCTGTAATACCTATCCCTGTTAATAGAAAATGATTAAAGTTGCCATAAAACCAGTTTCCTGCACCAAAAGCAAGTGAATAACCATAAATAATCCATAGCACCGCTATTAACGAAAAAGTTACTAGCACTTGTGTTAACATCGATAACACATTTTTAGAACGTAATAATCCACCATAAAACAATGCAATCCCTGGTACCGACATAAAAAGTACTAGGGCGGTACAGATCATCATAAAGCCGTTATCCGCTTTATCAACTACGGCAGCTTCTTCAGCAAAAGCTGAACTTGAGAATAAAATAACTAAAAAGGGAATAATTTTTTTCAACATAATGATTTCCTTAACAATCAATTACAATGCCGAGTCATCGGTTTCACCAGTACGTATACGCACTACATGTTCAAGTGAACTGACAAAAATCTTTCCATCACCAATTTTGCCAGTATATGCTGCTTTAGTAACTGTACTAATAACTTGGTCAAGTTCATCATCTCTAATAGCTAAATCAATTTTAACTTTAGGTAGAAAATTGACATTATATTCTGCACCACGGTAAAGTTCGGCATGACCTTTTTGTCGTCCAAAACCTTTAACTTCGGTAACAGTTAATCCTGTAATACCTATATTAGATAAGGCTTCTCGGACTTCTTCTAATTTGAAAGGTTTTATAACTACGGTAACTAATTTCATCAATCGCTCCTAAAAATTGTGAGTTACAGATTAAATTATGCAAAGAGTGTACCAAAAAAATTAACTTGAATTGAATTTGCTACTACAACTTAATTTATAAAAATATAGCTATCATAAAATTAAAGTTCAGCTGTTTTGATTGGAAGGTTAAAACAAAAGATAACAAATAGTTAATAGATTTATTATTTAGCAGCGCACTAATATGGTGCCAATGCATATTAGTGGTGCTTAGCTGTTATAAAAATTAATAGGATCTAGAATGTCACCATTAACTTGCGATATTCGTCATAAGCAAAGTGATCTGTCATGCCACTAATATAATCCTGCAATAAGCGACATCGATAGTAGAATTCCATACACGCAAAATTTTCCGCTTTATTTATATTGAGTTTGTTAACTGCTTGTTTATAAGCGACACAATGTTTTGAGGATAATTTATGATATAAGCGAGTTTCAATAGGATAATTTTTGTGATGTTTATCCTCAACCAATTTCAAAAAGTCGTTGGTAGGCATATCAAGCAGTGGGCTATAAATATCGAGTAATCCACTAATAATTCGGTACCCTTGAAGTTCAATATTTTCAACCGATTCATGGTTAAATATATGTTCAAGTCCAACTGTTTTGAAAATATTGAGTAATTTATATTCTGCACCATGATCTTCAAGTAAGGCATGATTAAATGAGCCGTGATAAATTTCTTCAATATTTTTAATAAAGCGTTCAGCAGCATGTGGTACCAATTTGCCAATAGTGTTGACACGTAGGTACATAAAAAATTGGTCGATGCCTATCGCATCAAAACCATTTTGATTTAGATTTTCATAAGGGCGATTGACAACGGTATCAAACAGATCACCTTTTTTAATCGGTCCCCATGCCTCAGCTAAGTAAGTATGAAGCTGTTTTACTGTTAGAATTTTCTTTTCAACCGCATCTTCTAGATCGGCAATGCAATATGAGATATCGTCGGCTGCCTCCATAATATAGGTAAATGGATAACGATGAAATGGTTTGATATCAAGCTGTTTAGATAACTCCTCAATAAATGGTTCTTCTGATAAATAATAACCTGCTTTTTTCATTAAATAAGAAAATTCTGGCAGTACCGGCTTAGACCAATAAGCTGGTTTAGAATATTTCATAATTGAAGCAATCTGAGAGTAAGTTAAATTAAGGCGTAATATTGTATGCACTAAACGAATTGCTTGTGCATTACCTTCAAAACTTGATAAATCTTGACGGATTTTAGTTTTAAGTACTCTTATTTCTTTTTTATCACTATCATTTATTTCTAGAAGTCGATAATCTGTTGTTTTTCCAAGACCTAAACGTAGAGTAAACCATTTATTAATGGCAGCCTCACCAAAATGACCAAATGGAGGATTACCAATATCATGCATTAAACAAGCCATTTCAACTAGGCTTTCAATCGCCATTATACAATTATCAAGCCCGTATTTTTTTAATTTTCCAGCATTGCCTAGGCGATTAACGATTTCTTTGACTATGTATCGCCCAACTTGTTGCACTTCCATAGAGTGAGTAAGTCTTGTTCTAACTACTGAGTTTCGTTCTAATGGAAAAACTTGCGTTTTTTGTTGTAGGCGACGAATAGCGGCTGAGTTTATGATGCGTCCACGATCGCTTTCAAAACAACGTACTATTGAGTACTCATCAGACAGAGCTTCACGCTGTTTGCTAGCATAACGCTGATAATTGATTTTTTGGTTAAAGTTGATCATGGTTTCATCCCTAATTTAATCACTCAAATTGTTTTAAGTTTTCAAATTGCTAATGTTTGTTTTGCCCATTCAATACTTTTTTGATAATCATTAGGTAATAACGGTATTAAATTCTCTAATGCTTTTAACAATTTGTTTGTTTGGTTATGGGTTAAATTTAAATGCCCTACTTTACGTCCAACTCTAACTTCTTTTTCATACCAATGAAGATGTACCAAATCAATTGATAACCAATTTAAATTTAATTCTGTGCCAATTAAGTTAACCATAACTGATGGCGTAAATACATCTGGCTTAGGAAATGGAAGCCCCAATATAGCACGAAGATGTAATTCAAATTGGCTAATTGAAGCTCCATTTTGCGTCCAATGACCACTATTATGTACTCGTGGAGCAAGTTCGTTGATCAGTAGTTCATTACCAACAATAAAGCATTCCATTGCCATTACACCAATATAATTCAATTTATGCATAATAGCAGATAGCATTTGTTCTGCTTTTATTTGTAATGAATCTGATTCGTTAGGTTGTACAACACTTATTTTTAAGATGCCGTCTTGGTGGAAGTTATTGGTAAGGGGATAAAATACTGTTTCACCTTTTGCATTACGAGCACCTATTAATGACATCTCTTTTTCGAACGGGATAGCCTGTTCAACGATAGCTTGTTGATAGATATCATCAGGTACAGTTATTGGACCATTAATAGCAATTCGCCATTGCCCTCGTCCATCATAACCGCCAGTTCTACGTTTAACAATTAATAGCTCACCAAGTTCAGTGAATAACTTTGACCAATCTTGGTATTGATTAAGTGCAAACCATTTAGCTGTAGGTAAACCTAGCTCATCAAGTAGTTTTTTTTGGGTTAAACGATCTGCAATAATCGGAAAAACATCTCGATTAATAAAATGCGGATGCTCGGCTAAAATCTGTGTAAATGGCGTATCTGACCATCGCTCAATTTCGGCTGTTATTACTGACTGTTGATATGGAATGGCGGTAGGATCTACATCTAATCCAACTGGATAAACTTTTATACCTATTGGTTCGCCTGCTTGCTTAAGCATTCGCCCTAATTGCCCGTTACCTAGTACACAAACAGATTGAAGTTTCATATTAGGCATTCACTCTTGGATCTGGGTTATTTAATACCTCATCAGATTGAGTTAATCGCCATGTTGATAAACGTTGATATATTTCTTTATCATGTAGAGCTAGAATCTGTGCAGCAAGTAATGCCGCATTCACTGCACCAGATTTACCTATTGCTAAAGTACCAACAGGAATACCTTTAGGCATTTGAACAATAGAATAGAGACTATCTACTCCACTTAATGCAGCACTTTGCACCGGAACACCTAATACAGGAATCAGCGTTTTAGCAGCTAACATACCTGGCAAATGAGCCGCACCGCCAGCACCAGCTATGATCACATCAAAGCCTTTTTGTTTGGCATCTTCAGCAAAACAAAATAATTTATCAGGGGTACGGTGAGCAGAAACGATTTCAACATGATAAGGAATTGTTAACGCATCAAGGATATCGGCTGCGTGTTGCATAGTAGTCCAATCGCTTTTGGAACCCATTACAATGGCAATTCTAGGTTGAGTATGCATGGCAAATGTATGAATAATTAAAATAAGATGTATGTGAAGTATACACTAAAATTTAATTAATGGGGATAGTAAGGATTTTATCTGTTAGCAATTAAAACACATGTTCCCAGCAAAATGAAGATGATAAACAAAGTGATACCGCCGAATAGTATCGGTGGTGAAGAAAAAGTTAGCCTTTTACTGCTGCCACGATTTTAATTTCTATCAAATATTCTTTTTTCATTAACCCAGCTTGCACTGTACAACGTACTGGTGCACTACCTTTAGCTACCCATTCGTCCCATGCTTTATTCATAGCGGCAAAGTCACTTTTATTAACTAAAAATAATGTTACATCTAATATACGTGATTTATCACTGTTAGCTCGGGCTAATATTTTGTCGATTTCAGCTAATGCACTTTTGGTCTGTACATAAGCGTCATTTTCAAGATCAGCTGAAACACTTGTGTAATAAATAACGTTATTATGGATCACTGCTTCAGACTAGCGGTTATCTGGATCAATTCGTGTTATTGTCATCATATTTTCCTTGTTAGATGAGTTATTAAGAAACTTTAATAAAATCAGCACGCAATTTTTTTATTTCATCACGCAGTACACCAGCTTTTTCAAATTCAAGATTCTTAGCCGCTTCGTACATCATTGCTTCAAGCTCTTTCACTTTTGCTTGTACTTCTTTAACTGAAACATACTGATAAGGTTTGCCTGGTTCAAATGCTTGTACTTTGGCTGTTGATTTTTTGGTACTTAAACCTGCCTCTAATACGTCTTTAATTTCTTTGCGTACTGATTTTGGTGTAATGCCGTGTGCTGTATTAAAATCTTCCTGTTTTTTACGACGACGGGCAGTTTCATCAATCGTTTTTTGCATGGCAGGGGTTATTCTATCAGCATATAATATGGCTTTACCATTTACATTACGAGCTGCACGCCCTACGGTTTGAATTAGTGAACTTTCTGAACGTAAAAAACCTTCGCGATCAGCATCCAATATTGCTATTAGTGAGACTTCAGGTATATCTAAACCTTCTCGCAATAAGTTAATGCCCACAAGTACATCAACTTTACCTAAACGTAGGTCACGAATAATTTCCATACGTTCAACCGTATTGATGTCTGAATGCAAATATTTTACAGTTACATTATGTTCTGACAGATAATCAGTTAAGTTTTCTGCCATACGTTTAGTTAATGTGGTCACTAAAACACGCTCTTCGTTATTGATACGAATTTTGATTTCTGATAATAGATCATCAACCTGCGTTGCAACTGGTCGAACTTCGATAATAGGATCTAATAAACCTGTAGGTCTAACTACTTGTTCAATAATTTCATTACCTGATTTTTCAATCTCGTATTTAGCTGGTGTTGCTGACACATAAATAGTTTGTGGCATGATGTTTTCAAATTCAGCAAATTTTAACGGTCGATTGTCTAGTGCTGATGGCAACCGAAAGCCATATTCAACCAGATTAAGTTTACGTGAACGGTCACCATTATACATTGCTCCTAATTGTGGAATAGCCACGTGAGATTCGTCAATAAACAGTAATCCATCAGGTGGCAAATAATCAAATAAGGTTGCTGGCGGATCGCCCGGATTACGCTGAGCTAAAAAGCGTGAATAGTTTTCAATCCCAGAGCAATACCCCAATTCGGTCATCATTTCAATATCAAATAATGTCCGCTGAGTTAAACGTTGCTCCTCTAATAGACGATTATTGTCTAACAGAACTTTTTGACGTTCTTTAAGCTCTTGCTTTATTTGCGCAATAGCGTTTTCCATAATGTTTCTTGGTGTGACATAGTGCGTTTTTGGATAAATTGTTATCCGCGATACTTCATTTATGCTATTACCTGTAAGCGGATCAAACATAACAATTCGATCGACTTCATCATCAAATAACTCTACGCGCACAGCAAGATCGTCTGAATCAGCTGGAAAAATATCTATAACATCTCCTCGAACACGAAATGTACCACGACTAAAACCTATTTCATTACGAGTGTATTGCAATTCAGCTAATCGAGTTAAGATTGAACGCTGATCGGTTATGGTGCCTTTTGTTATGTGTAATATCATCGACATATAGGTTTCTGGTGCTCCTAAACCATAAATAGCCGACACCGAAGCAACAATTACAACATCACGTCGTTCTAGTAGTGATTTAGTGGCAGAAAGACGCATTTGTTCTATATGTTCATTGATTGATGCATCTTTTTCAATAAATGTATCGGTTGACGGTACATAAGATTCAGGTTGATAGTAATCATAATAAGATACGAAGTATTCAACCGCATTTTCAGGGAAAAAGGCTTTCATTTCACCATATAGCTGAGCGGCTAATGTTTTATTTGGTGCTAAAATAATTGTAGGGCGATTATGTTTAGCAATAACATTTGCCATGGTAAATGTTTTACCTGATCCTGTTACGCCTAATAATGTTTGATGCGCAATCCCATCATCAAGATTTTGATTAATCCTTTTTATCGCTTCTGGCTGATCACCAGCTGGCTTAAATTCGGAACATAATTTAAATTTTTTCATTACATCGCAACCTAATATTTTACCTATTAATAAAAATTATCCCCAAAAGGACTTGACCTTTTAAAATTTACTATTTTTTATTCAATTAACATTTTCATTTATAAAAAAGACAACTAATTTATAACTTGATTTACGATAACATGTTGATATAAAACAAAAAAATATTTCATGATTAAGTTACAATCAAATTAAGAAAAATCCTGATAGTTACTGAGGTTAGCGCTTTTTTCAATAAAATACTCACAGAGTTATCCACAGGCAACGGGGATAACTTTATAAGTATAGTCTTTATAAACTTTTTTCAATTATCAAGATAAAATTTCAAAAACAAATCCCTTTTATTTTAATGTTTATTCCTATCTTTAACACTATGTTTGATAGTTTTAACTAATCATTCGATTTATCTGTTCGATTTGATATTGATAGCTATGATCCAAGCATTGGATGAAATTCAATCGGTGAGTGATGCATTTTGGCGCATCTTCTGCGTGATGAGACACAAATAGCAACTGCGTGTACCCTTCACTAATTAAACGATCTATCCAACGTTTTACTAATTCTCGATTAAGATGATCAAGCCCTTGCAATGGTTCATCTAAAATAAGCAGTGTCGGATGTTTAACCAACGCTCTGGCAATCAATACTAATTTTTGTTGTCCCCAAGAAAGCGATTGAAAGGGTTTATCCGCCTGCGTTTGTAACCCTAATAACTGTAGCCATTCATCAGCCAATTTAGCTTGTTTATCACTGGTAGCTTGGTAGACACCAATCGAATCAAAATAGCCAGACAATAACACAGTTTTAACGCTAGAACTAACTCGATAAGCCAAATGTAAGCTGCTACTAACATAACCAATATGGCGTTTAATATCCCAAATCGTTTCACCCGAACCTCGTTTACGACCAAATAAAGTGAGATCATTGCTATACCCTTGTGGATGATCGCCAGTTATTAAACTTAATAACGTTGATTTACCTGCGCCATTAGGTCCAACTATTTGCCAATTTTGTTTGGCTTTTACTCGCCAAGTTAATCCATTAATGATTGCTTTATCATCATAATATACATAACCATTATTTAATATGACACGATCTAATTGATCAGCTAATTGAGTTGATGGTTCGTCGGTTTCTGGTAATGGCATATTGGAAATATTTTCCAAATCAGCTAATTGCTTAACAGTTGTATCGTTTAATATTGTATCTTTTGTATCAATTTTCAATAGTTGGCAGTCGGCTAGTATGCCAATATTTTCAATAAATGTAGGAATTTCATTAAATCGATTTAAAACAAGGACAATTGTGATACCTTGCTTAGCAAGATCTGCTAGTATTTCGGCTAAATTTTCACGTGATGCCACATCTAAGCCATCAAAAGGCTCATCTAATATCAGAAAATCAGGCTGCTGCATCAAGACTCGACAGATTAAGGCTTTGCGTATTTCACCAGTTGAAAGATATTTAAAGCGTTTCGTTAATAGGTGTTCAATTCCAAATTGTATTGCTAATTTTTGGCAAATTGCTTGATTAAAATTATTTTCTTGTATAATTTGCTGAGTGGTTAATCCTGTATCGTTTTCACCTTCGCTTAGCATATCTGTATTATTACGTTTCCATTCATCATCAATTAGTTTTTGTAACTGTTCAAACGATATGTGTGCTATGGAGTTAAATTGATTAATTACTTTGCCTGATAATAATGTTTGCTCACCAGCCAATGCTTTAACTAGTATAGATTTACCGCTGCCATTACGCCCCACAAAAGCAACATTACTGCCTTGATTTATTGTAAGTGATTTAATTGTAAAAACTAGGTAGTCGCTAATTTTAAAATGTGCGTTTTCTATTTGTAGCATGATAACCTCGTATTGCTAAACTAATGTCGCAACAATAATATTTTGTGGATTAATAAATAGTTTTGATTGTTTGCCTGTAGTTAAGGCCGATTTTTTTACTTCACTGGCTAATTTGTTAGCATAAAGCACTATGCCAGAAGATAGTGTGAAAGCAATTTCACTCCAATTGCCATCAGTAGTGATTTTTTCAACGGTAACCGACAAGCAGTTTTCGTTCTCGATTTCATTTTTTAATTCAATTAATGGAGCTTTAATCAACAGCAATACTGTTTTGTCCGTACTCAACTTTAGCCGTTCAATACTTGACTGAGTAATATAAACTTTTAACTCAGTTTGATTATCACTAAGTAGCACTGTAATAAAACCAGCAACATCATTTGTTTGAATCTGCTTAACCGTACCATATAATTGATTTCGTGCACTGGTTTGTAATGATAGTCTAGCTGTAGCTTTTAAAATATCATCTAAAGGTACTTTGTCATCATTTAGTATGTTAAAAGCATTTTGTTGTAGTTGAGTTAATAAATCATAGAGTTGGATAAATCTAACTGCATAAGCACTCAGTTTAGTGCCTCCTCCATTTTTACCACCAATTGCAGTAAGTAAAAAAGGTTTAGGTGCTAATTTATTTATTTCATTAATGGCATCCCATGCGGTTTTATAACTAATACCAATTTGCTTGGCACCCTGACTTAATGACCCCGTCTGTTCAATTGCTTTTAATAACGCAATACGCCTTGGATCAGTAAATAACTGCTGTTTTATATTTAACGTTAATAAAATTTCAGGAGAAAACATAATTTAACACCATGAAGAACCGACTAATCAATTTGGAAGAGATAATAGTGATTATTGTAGACCCTTTTTGGCATTCCTTCAAAACTTGTTAAAAATCTTGTTGATTATCATATCGTATCAGCTTAAATGAATTTTAATTGTACTTTATATATAAATTCTGCTAGCATCGATATGTTATATTTTATATAGCGGTTATTTAATAATTTATCAAATAACGTAATAAATCATAATAATCAATTAGATAAATAATATTAACAGTTAAAATTAACTCAATTTTATTGTGAGGAACAGAATGAAAAAAATTATTGGAATTATCTTAATGATGGCAATAACTTTTTCAGTTTCAGCTGCTGAAAAAATGACTATATTTGCCGCTGCCTCATTGACTAATGCTATGCAAGATATCGCTGCAGCTTATAAAGCAGAACATAAAGATGCAAATATTATATTCTCATTTGCTTCATCATCAGTATTAGCTAAGCAGATTGAACAAGGTGCACCTGCGGATATATTTATGTCAGCAGATCAAAAGTGGATGACTTATCTTATTGAGCATAATTTAACTAAAAATAAACACGATTTATTAAAAAATACATTGGTGCTTATTGCTCCCCAAAATTCACATTTAGAGAATGTTTCAATTAATAAAAATACCAATTGGGAAATTATTTTACCTAAAGGTGAAAGAATAGCTATTGGTGATCCTGATCATGTACCAGCAGGGATGTATACAAAAGAATCATTAACTAATTTAGGGGTATTTAATAAATTATCGCCACAATTTGCCCCAGCGAGCAATGTAAGAGACGCTTTGGTACTAGTTGAGCGTAATGAAGCTGCGCTTGGTATTGTATATAGTACCGATGCTAAAATAAGCAATAAGGTAAAAATAATTGGATCCTTTCCTGATGATACATTTAAGTCTATCGAATATCCCATCACTTTGTTGAATCCAAAAGCAACTGATTTTTATAAATATTTAAATTCACCACAAGCTAAAGATATTTTTGAAAAATATGGATTTATAACAAAGTAATTTAATAAGTAAATAATTTTATAACACTATGTTATTAACTGAATTTGAATGGCAAACCTTGCTACTTAGTTTAAAGATAGCCGCCACAGCAATTGGTTTTAGTTTGCCAATAGGAATTTTAACCGCTTGGATATTGGCACGCTGTCAATTTTTTGGTAAATCGCTATTTGATAGCGTCGTGCATCTTCCTCTTGTTTTACCACCAGTTGTTTTAGGTTATTTGTTGTTAATAACCATGGGACGACGTAGCGTTATTGGCGAGTGGTTGAGTAGCCATTTAAATATTAGTTTTAGCTTTAATTGGCAAGGTGCAGCTTTAGCTTCGGCAGTAGTTGCATTTCCATTAATGGTGCGTTCAATTCGCTTAGCCATTGAATCAATTGATACACGCCTTGAAAACGTTGCTCGGACTCTTGGCGCCCATAAGTGGCGAGTTTTTATAACTATTACTTTACCATTAGCCTTTCCTGGTATTCTTATGGGAATTGTATTGGGTTTTGCCCGTTGCTTAGGGGAATTTGGTGCAACCATCACTTTTGTGTCAAATATTCAAGATGAAACTCGCACCTTACCATTAGCAATGTATACGTTGCTACAAATTCCCAATGGTGAACATGGTGCATTACGGCTGTGTATTATTTCGGTTGTGTTATCACTAATCGCACTTTTTTTATCCGAATTGTTAAATCGATGGCATAAAAAGAAGTTAGCAGGATAATCAATATGTTAAAAATAGATGTTCGCAAACAACTTGCTTCGTTTTCGTTCCAATTCAATCATGAGATAGCCTGCCAAGGGGTTACTGCTATTTTAGGCGTTTCTGGCTCGGGAAAATCCACACTAGTAAACCTTGTTAATGGATTAATTAAACCTGATCAAGGCCAAATCCAGTTGAATGGCTTACCACTAGTTGATTGCGATAAACACCTTTTTGTTACTCCTGAAAATCGGCATATTGGTACCGTTTTTCAAGATGCATTACTTTTCCCTCATTATAAAGTTATTAAAAATCTGATTTATGGTGCTAAAAATTTCAAGCAATTAAGATTTGATGAAATAGTTAATGTACTTAATATCCGACCATTATTAAATCGTTATCCTGCCATGTTATCTGGTGGAGAAAAACAGCGAGTAGCAATTGGTCGAGCACTATTAACCAACCCTTTATTACTATTAATGGACGAACCGCTTTCTGCTCTCGATATGCCAAGAAAAAAAGAATTGTTAACTTATATTAATAAATTAACTAATGAGCTAAATATACCCATTATTTATGTAACACATAATATTAATGAAGTTAAACAAATAGCCGATAATGTTGCAATTTTAGATCAAGGCAAGCTGATTGAGTTTGGTAAGATCAAACATGTTTTACAAAGTGACTATTTAAAAGAATGGTTATAAAGCTCTAAAGTATTACTATTTTCCGCTTGTTTAATGTATGTAACGCCATCATGCCAAGCACCAAGCACCGCACGAGTTGCAGTGTTGCCTTCAATTTGAAAATGATGTACAGCAGGTTTATGTGTATGACCGTGCACCATAATATCTGCATTATGTTTAACCATCATTTCAATAACTGCTTGCTGATTCACATCCATGATATTTTCAGATTTAAGTTGATTATGTTGACTGCTTTTTTTTCGTAACTTAGCTGCAATTTTCAACCGAATAAAAAGTGGTAAAAATAAAAATAATTTTTGAAGCCATTTATTATGCATAACTTTTCGAAAATTTTGATATTGATGGTCGTCAATACACAGTAAATCACCATGTAAAAAAATGATGTTTTTTCCTTGATTAGGAAGGCTATTAATCTCAGGCAGTAAGGTCATTTCGCATTGTTGAGCATACTTTTTTCCCAATAAAAAATCACGATTACCATGAACGAAATATTTTCTTATATTACGTTTTGATAAGGCTTGTAAAGCCTGCGCAATTTGATAATGTAAGTTTGTTTTTACATCATCCCCAACCCAGTAATCAAAAAGGTCGCCTAGAATGTAAAGCTCGCAGTTGTCGGGCAAAGTATCCAAAAAAGACAAAAAGCCTGCGGTTATATTAATATAACCTGAAGCAGGCTCATTATCTGCTAAATGAATATCAGCAATAAAATAACGAATAGGATTATTCAACCGTGACACTCGTAATAATAACATCTTCAACAGGAACATCAGAATGCATACCACTGCGCCCTGTTTTAACAGCTTTTATTTTATCAACCACATCAAGCCCATCAACAACTTGTGCAAAAACACAATAGCCATAACCATTAATGTCCGCAGAGCGAAAGTTGAGATAATCATTATCAACGACGTTGATAAAAAATTGCGCAGTTGCCGAATGAGGATCTGATGTACGTGCCATTGCTAAAGTACCACGTTCATTTTTTAGACCGTTATTTGCTTCGTTTTTAATTGGTGATTTTGTCTTTTTTTGGTTCATTCCCGGTTCAAAACCACCACCTTGAATCATAAAATTATTAATAACACGATGAAATATTGTGTTGTTATAAAAGCCTTCTTTGCAATATTCAACAAAATTTTTAACAGTTTCTGGCGCCTTATCATCAAAAGTTTTGATTTTAATATCACCTAAATTAGTGTGAAATACAATCATTACATAATCCTTTTTTAATATATATCTTTCGAATAAAATTTAGTAAATCTTAATTAATATAAATTATTTACCAAATTTTTCACATGCTTCTAGTGTATTGCTCATTAACATAGCAACGGTCATGGGACCAACACCACCAGGAACAGGTGTGATCCATCCCGCTCTTTTAACAGCAACATCAAACTCTACATCACCTGCAAGTTTACCATCTGGCAAACGATTGATACCAACATCAATGACAATTGCCCCCGGCTTTATCCACTCACCCTTAACATAATTAGCAATGCCTACTCCCGCAACAACAATATCCGCATTGCTAACATGTTTTGCTAAATCAATAGTACGACTATGGGTAATGGTTGTTGTGCAACCTAATAATAATAACTCTAATGCCATTGGACGACCCACAATGCTTGATGCTCCTACAACGGTAGCATTTAAACCTGACAGATTTATGCCAGTGGATTCTAGCATTTTGACTACGCCATAAGGAGTACATGGTCGTAAGATTGGATCACGCTGTAGCAAGTGTCCAATATTATATGGGTGAAAACCATCGACATCTTTACTTGGATCAATACGTTCAAGAACCTTAGTTTTATCAATATTATCAGGTAAAGGCAGTTGTACTAAAATACCATGCACATCTAAACGTTGATTTAGTTCATCTATTAATGCTAATAATTCATCGGTGGTCGTCGAGGTAAAGTCATAAGCAAATGAAACAAAACCAACATCATCACAAGCCTTTTGCTTATTTTTAACATAGATTTTTGATGCAGGATCTGAACCGACTTGAATTACTGCTAATCCTGGGACTGATAGTCCTTTTTCAATACGCATTTTGACTTTATTAGCGATTTCAGTTCGTATTTGTTGTGCTAATACTTTCCCATCAATTATATGTGCAGTCATAAGCTTCCGTTTAACTATCTTATTAGAGGTATCATTTTCGCAAAAGTTTTTATTAATGTCTATTTAGTTATGAATTGATTGATTAAGTTGATTCAATATTTGTTTGTATTGAGCATCAATATCTGTAATAACTGAACAAATATGAGCATCAAAAGCTTTTAATTTAGGTTTTTGAGCCTTCCATTCATTTTTAGAAATTTGTTTAATTGCTCCATAATTTTTAAAAAATTCGAAATGCAAAATACTTCCGCCCACAACATTATAAAAAATGCGTTGACCAATATCTTCTCCATCTTTTTTGATATTATTAAAATGTCGGTAAGAAAATCGCGTATTACCATTTTCAGTAATAATTGATGCATGTAACAACTTGACTAAACGTTTATATAATTTGTTTAACTCGCTTTTTAGTTCATTATCATCGCCCAATTGATTTTTTATTGCTTTTTCAAAAGTTTCTTTAACTTCAGTTAAAAGGCTTAATGATTGTTGTTCTAGTAGCGGTAACTGTTGACGTAAATCTTGCTGAAATTGAATCAGTTCTTTTTGTAATGATGGATTAAGAGATACCGTTTCTTTATTTAATATGGCATTACCATTTGGCATGATAATTAAATCATTTTTTTTATCAAAAATATGTACACTTTCTCTACTTATCGTAATGTCATAACTGGGCTTAATCCCACACTCTTTTTTAGCAGCGAATACGGTGATAGGTAACAACAAAGCAATCAATATCAATTTTTTTAACATCTTCATATCCAACTAGTTCATCTATGAAGATTATAACGTCTACCTGAAAATAAACATAATAAAGTTGAGCTTATGTTGTGATTGGAAAAACAAACAAGTCAAGATTAGCACAAGCTATTTCTGAATGATTTTTACAGAAATAGAACTATCTTTTTGTCTGAACGTTAAAAGGTTATTAAATTATGTTTATATTAGGTGTTTAGTTTTTTGATATCAAGTTTACTGAAGTATTAAGTGATAAATTTAAAAAATGCTAGCTTTCTGAATAATAATTCTAAATTATGAAAAAATAAGCAAATAGATTTAACTTTTCAAACATAAAACTAGATTAGCTTTTCAAGCCCAATATCAATAGGTATAATCTATTTAATCAACTATATTTAACAACTTTTTTTTAATTTAAAGTAACGTATAGTATCTATATGTGAAACAATTTATTCGAGGTAAAAATGTATACTGTAATTTTTGGACGTCAAGGTTGTCCTTATTGTGTTCGAGCTAAAGAACTAGCAGAAAAACTTTCTCAAGAGCGTGATGATTTTTCTTATCGTTATGTTGATATTAATGCAGAAGGCATTACTAAAGAAGATCTGTCAAAAAGTGTAGGTAAACCTGTTGAAACAGTACCACAAATCTTTATTGATGAAAAACCAATCGGTGGTTGTACTGATTTTGAAGCTTATGCAAAAGAGCATTTAGGCTTATTTAAAGAATAATGTAAACGAGTGTATTAAATTCAAGTCACCGTTTGGTGGCTTTTTTAATGTTTACTTGTTATTAACGACCTGGTAGTTTTTTCCAAGTAACCTCGTTACGTAAATAAGTTGGTTCTACTTCCTCAACATTAACTACTTCATTCTTTAACCATTTATTGTTAGCAAGAACGACTAGATCTTGTGCGTGAGGTAATAAAATATCACTTTGCCTTATTCCTTTAATCATATCTGGATAAGTTTGCCAACCAGTGCCAGCACAATAACTATCATTACCTATATTTTCCACTTTTTCTATTACTTTTTCAGGTGCAATAACACATTCTGGAATAACTGTTTGCCATTGATTATTGCTGTAAGAGTATTGTCCTAAATAGACTTCACCCATTCTGGCATCAATTGTAGCAATGACTTTTGTGGCTTTTTGTGTTCGATATACACCTTGAGCCAAGGTCATCAACGTTGAAACTCCTATCATTGGTTTGTCAATGCCTAATGCTAAACCTTGTGCAACACCAATACCAATTCTAACGCCAGTAAAACTACCAGGTCCTTGCCCAAAGGCTATGGCATCAACTTGAGCAAGTGAACAATCTGATAGTGCAAGAAGCTTATCCACCATTGGTAATATTTGCTTAGTATGATCGCGTGCTGATATGATGAAATCATGAGTGATTTCATTACGGTAAAGTAAAGCTACCGAACATGCTTCTGTTGAGGTATCAATAGCTAAGATAGTACTCATTTCTTTTCCAAAATATTTAATTTTATAAGTTAGTTTTAGATAATAAAAAATTAATAACTTTATTTACATCTCGTGTTCTTGGCGATGGAGGCAAACTATTAATAAATGTTGCACCGTAAGGTCTCATAACCAAGCGATTGTCACAAATAATAATTGCTCCACGGTCATTATGATGGCGAATTAATCGACCTACACCTTGTTTTAAGGTAATAACAGCTTCAGGTAATTGCACATCATTAAATGCATCTCCACCTTGCATTTGGCAATCTTCCATACGAGCTTTTATTAAAGGATCGTCTGGAGATGTAAATGGTAATTTATCTATAATAACACAAGATAAGGTATCGCCACGAACATCAATACCTTCCCAAAAACTACTGGTAGCAATTAATAAGGCGTTTCCGATATGTATAAATTGTTCAAGTAATTTTACTTTGCTTGTTTCACCTTGCACTAATACTGGTAATTTGGTGAGTTCTTTAAACTGTCTTGCTAAAGCATTCATCATGGCATAAGAAGTACATAGGAAAAAACAACGTCCATTGTTTGCTTCAATAACTGGCAATAATATATCGACCAGTTTTTCAGTATTACCTTGTTCATTAGGAGAAGGAATATAACGCGGAACACACATGACAGTTTGATGTAAATAATCAAATGGGCTTTCTAAAATAAGGGAATCGGCATTTGTGAGACCAAGGCGCTTAGTAAAATAATCTAATTTATTATCAACAGACAAAGTTGCCGAGGTAAAAATCCAACTACCTTTACGTTGTACTAATAGTTCAGAAAATTTATCGGCCACTGACAATGGCGTTATCGCAAAAACAAAATAATTATAAGTACATTCATACCAATAACTAAACCCAGTTACATATGTTTCACTTAATTTTTTTAATAAGCTGATGTATTGATTTACTCGTTCAAAGCAGTTATCTAATGCTGTAGATCGTCCTATTGCCAACATTAAAACCTCACGACAAAAATCTAATGCATCAAAAAGATAAGATAACTCTTTTTTTATTGCTTGCTGTTTGAATAACACTCGCAAATTACCTTTAGGTAGTTGCTGATTAATTGCAATACGCAAATCTTGAACACTTTTTTGCAATTTATCTGCACACTGCTGTAGCTGAGACATATCTTTTACTTCAGTGCGATAGCTAAGCGTTATTTCTTTTGCAAGTTCTAGTAGCTGACGACTAGTTAACTGTTGTCCAAAATAGTGACAAGCCAGATCTGGTAACTGATGGGCTTCATCAAAAATCATTACATCAGCCTTAGGAATAAGCTCACCAAAACCTGTATCTTTTACCACAACATCGGCTAAAAATAGATGGTGATTAACAACCACAATATCCGCATTTAAAGCACGCTTACGAGCCTTAACAACATAACAATCATTATAATGTTCGCAGTCACTTCCAAGACAGCTTTCGTTTGTACTAGTTAATACGGGCCAAATTGGGTTTTCTTCCGTAACTGCTATACATTTGCTAATATCTCCATCTTTGGTTTTAATTGACCAATTTTTGACACGAACTAAATCAACACGTAAATCTTTATCAAGATCTCCGGCAGCTGCATATTGATTATACAATCGTTCTAAACAAAGATAATTCGATCTACCTTTAAGAAGAGATATTTTGCCAGTGTAATTTAATGCTTTTTTGATAATAGGCAGATCTTTACTAAAAAGTTGATCTTGTAGATTCTTGGATCCCGTGGAAAGTATTACTTTCTTTTCACTACGTAGAGCGGGTACTAAATAAGCGAATGTTTTACCTGTTCCAGTCCCAGCCTCAACAACAAGAGACTGTTGCTTATTTATTGACTCTGAGACTTTACTTGCCATGTTTCGTTGTGGCTCTCTTGCCACAAATCCATCAATAGCTTTAGCCAATAAACCATTCTCAGAAAAATCATCAATCACTTAAAATATACCTAATAAGAAATAAATTCAAAATATTAATAAAATTAGAAAATTAATTTTGGAATTACACAATATTATGAAAACAATATATCTATAATTTAAATAAAGATTTATTGTTGTAACAGAATTGGATCATGAATAACCTTAAAATCATTAATAATATAACAATAACTAAGCAAAAAAGATATATAAGAACATTGACATTTTAACAATGTTGAATAACAAAAAATGTATAAATATAATTATTTATTCAAAAATTTTACTTTTAAATATATTAAATAATGTTTTATTGATAGCAAATATTTCTTTTCTTTAAACTTCAATCGAGAATAGGCTCGGATTGAAGATGTTTTCTTTCGGCTATATAAAAGTAAAGTATTATTTCTCCATGGAGACTTTTCCAAATAAAAATCAAATAATCTTGAACGATAAGGCTGATGCCAAGGTTTATTTTTAGTTATGTAATGAATTAAAACAGTATCGTCTGGAACATTAGAATCCTCATTACCATTTATTGATAGCGCCAATAATTTATTATATTTTTTTTCTAATATAATTCTTTTTTCACCTACACAAATATTTAATACATCTTGATCTGGATAATGATATTTATCACCATTATTTAATAACTTTAATGTTTTAGAAGTAATGTCTTCCTGACACCAAAGAGGTATGTTAATTAACATCACACCAGAATTAAAATATCTCCCATATATTATGTTATATCTATCACACTGAGATTGCTGCATATAGGGCTCATCAGCAACAGCAGCAACAATTGCAGAATCTAAATTAACTTCATGAATAAAATTTAATTTTTTAAGGCAAAGTGTATCACTATCAATATAAAGCAATCTTTTAGCTATATCTTTTAAAATTATTGGAGCTATTAACCTAACACAAGCTGATATAGGAAATTGTTCAGTATTCTTTTGATCAATTTTAAATTCATCATTAATAACATATTCAGTTATAGAAGCATTATCAGAGTTGATTGTTGCCAATTTTTTTCTATTTTCTTCCGAAACATTATGAGTAAAAATATGAAAATGAATCTGATTATTTTTATTATTTTCAATAACTGAAACAATATCTACACCTGCTGATAGAGCGTAGTTATCATCAAAACACAAAAGAATATGTAATACATGTTCATTATTCGAAAAAACACATGATAATAATTCATTTTTTTGGTTAATAAATTTTTCAACATTAATCACGACATTATTCCTTAACATCTTTTAAACGCTTTATGCTTCAAATAAAGTAGATAATACTTCAATGCAGAAAAATATTTATGCTGACTAGCAAGTAATTTAGCATATCTTCTGGTGGTTGACGGGGCATTTTCATTAGCTAGCAATAATTTATCGTTTGCCCAACAAGAAGACTCTATATAATGTTGATAAAGAGGCGTCAAATATAGTTTATACCAAGGTTTATTACCGGTGACATAATGAATAATCACAGCATCATTGCCAATAAGATTATCCTCTTTTCCACCCGCAGTTAGCGCAGTAAGATAATTAAAGCATTTAGGTAAAAATACTGTTTTACCTTGCATTAAAATATTTAGGACATCTTGATCTGCAAATTTATAAACTTTACCACTGTTAATCATCGCAAAAGCTTTTTCAGTAAGGTTATTTTGTACCCACATATCTGTATTAATATATATCATTCCAGCATTAAAGTATTCACCATAAGGAATATTACAGCTAGCACACTGTTTTTCTTGTGTTTTTTCTAAATCTGGGACAACCGCAGAATATTTATCAGTTAAATCAATATTAATTAATTCATTAAGGTTACTTGTACACAGTACATCACAATCTAAATATAAAACTCGAGAAGTTACTTTATTTAGTATCTGTGGTACAACAAATCGTAAACAAGTTGAAGCAGAAACATGTAAAACTAAAGTATCTGGATTAATTGAAAAATTATCACTAATTTCATAACAAATTATGGTAATATTTTCTTTACTTAATTGATTAAATCTTATAATTTTCTCGCTAGATACATTATTGGCAAATAAATGGAATACAAGATTTTTATCTGGATTATTCAAAATTACTGAAGACATAGCAATACTAGCTGGCATTGCATAGTTATCATCAAAACAAAATGCTATATGTACCGTATTAAAAGATTCTACGGTATTATTAAGTAGTGTTTTGATTTTGCTAATAAAAATGTTTTCTTTCATCTTGTGCCAATTTTTCGATTATGTTAAAAAAGATTAAAGCATTGTAACATATGTTAAATTAAACAATGAAGTAATAATAAATTTTATATTGACATATTGATTTAGTAATGACTAAATAACAAGGTTAAGTTTTAAAGAGTGTTAAAAATGAATAATAGGATTAACATTGCATATTGTAGTGATTCAAATTATCTTGAACATGTAGCTGTATCTATTACCTCTATTATACTTAACAATATGGATCATAATATTAATTTCCATGTCTTTTTATATGATGTCGCACCAGAAGAACAACATAAGTTACAAAAAATCAGTCCTTCTATCACAATTTATTTGATTTCAACAGATGAGCTAAATAAATATTCAGATCTTTCGAATAATAAAATAAAGCATATTAACCGATCGATGTATATCCGATTATCAGTTCCAAGACTATTACATGGTAAAGTTGATAAATTTATTTATTTAGATGCTGATACCTTATGCTTTTCTGACCTATCACCAATTTTAAATATAAATATAGACTCAGTCATTTGCGCTGTAACACCAGACTCATTAGAGAAAGAAAATATGAACAAAAACCAAAAAAGGTTGGAACTGACTTCTCAAAGTTATTTCAACTCTGGTTTTTTATACATTAATGTTAATAATTGGATGGATTTTGATACAGAAAATAAAACAAATAAGATATTGCTGTCCGCAGAAAAAAAACATTTAATTTATCCAGATCAAGATGCCCTAAATGTAGTTTTACAGCATCAAGTTCTATTTATAGATACTAACTGGAATTATCTATTTACTTGGATGAACGATAAGCAAAAAGAAACTTTCTTTTATAATAAAGAATCTTTACCTTTTATCATTCATTTTACTGGTGCCAGAAAGATGTGGTATCAAGAACATAAAGGGCTCGCGCAAAATATTTATAGTTTTTATAAACACTTCACTCCTTGGGCAAATAGTCCACTTAAAAGTTATAAACATAAAATGCGCGTTAATGATTATCGTATTTATGCAAAAAACCACATAAGAGATAGAAAAATTATAAATGGCTTTAAGTATTATCTGCTTTATTTAATTCATAAACTTAAAAATTAGCTATTTTTAATTTAAATATATTCTTTTATAGATTTTACTAATATATCAGGATTGATTGTTTTCATACTATTAGAATAAAAAACAATTTGTTTGCTATTTATGCCGTTAGGGGACCAAATATCCTTATTTATTTGTAAATCAAGATTAGGGTTATGCTTTTTTATATAGGCTTTATCTAAAAATAAATCTTGTAATAAATATTTATAATTACTAAACTCTCGACTATAAATAGCTTTTAAATTATCTAATTTAGGAGGTAACGGCTCCATATAGATTGAAATACACTTAGTCGAAAATGCTGAAGCCACATGCACAATAGATGTGTCAACACTAATAACTAAATCAGCTTTTTTTATTAAAGGAAAAACATCTAAAATTGAGGGAGATTGAAATTTAATTGTACCGGGTATACACAATTTATCAAAATTTCCACCTTGTCCAATTATTACAATTCTATATTCCTGATAGTAGCTTTTAAATAAATTACACAACATTAAAATCTGAAGTTCTGATAAACAACGATAATCAGAGCCTCCATAAGGATTAATTACCACGAATTTTTCTTTTGGTTTAATATTGTTATTAATAAAAAGATCAACATCTTTATCTTTTATTGAATCAATAAAGATATCATAACCAAATGAATCATAATTTATATCAAGATAGTCTAAATAATATTTTAATTGATTTGTAACATGTTCCGTCGTTTTATAATAAGGTAAAGAAATATTGAATGATTTAATATTACTTTTGTTATAGCTGAGTAGATGTAAAGTTTTAACAAAAACACAAAAAAACAAATGTTTTAAGTCTAATCGTCTGTGAAATCTTGCGTCGATAGCCAAATCAAATTGATGTTTTCTAATGATTTTAAGTGATCTCACTAACTTACTAAAAGTTCCATCATCATATAAAAAACAATCAGTTACGTAAGGGTTATTACTTAAAATTTCTAAACTATTTTTTCTTGAAGACACATATACTTTATATCCTGCCGTTGATAAATATCGAATAAATGGCGTTGTAACTATCATATCGCCAATACAATCATTTCTTATAACAAGAACTTTTTTAACTGAACAAGGAATTAATGAATTGTTTTTACTTCGTAAAAATATAGTAAATAAAGATAAAAATTTTATAAATATAAAATACTTAATTTTTTTTGTAATAAAATTACGTTTCCAGTTTAATTGTCGAAATTTCTGATTTAGACTAGTCAAAATAATTCCTATTCATCAAATAAATTATCTACCTATAGTTTTTTTATCTCTAGTTTCAATTGTTCAAGCATAATGCTAATATCAAGGCTAGCTATTGGATCACCAAGCCCTGTACCAAGGTTATCATTAGTAAATATTTGTATTGCATTGGAATAATTTGGTCCCCATACAAAATTATTAATAAATTGTTTATCAATAATCCTATTATTATAGACGCAAATCATTCTTATATTATAAATTGAAGCAATATGTACTATAGAAGTGTCAACAGTAATCACTAAAGTTGAATATTTAACTAACGCCACTGTTTCAAAAAAAGAAGGTAATGGGTTTATAATAATATTTTTTTTAGCTTCAATATGAGAAATTTTATTAGGTTCACCCACCACAATTGTTGTACAATCATCAAATTGCGATAAGAAGGATAAAGTCTTATCAATCTGATAGTTAGAAAAACTTCTAGCTTCATTTGAACCATAAGGATTAAAAATAATTATTTTTCTGTTTGATTCTATTATAGGCTTAATAAAATTTCTTACAAACTGCTCATTATCGGTTGGAATATTAATGTAATACTGTATCGGTTCAGATTGAATATTCATTAATTGAAGTATTTTCTGACTTCTTGTTGAAACATGAGACGTATACTCGTGATAAAATATTGAAGTATCATACAATTTATATTTTTCTTGATTGAAGCCAATTGTATGCAATGGACTGATAGCTTGGATGATTTGACAACGCCTTACACTATTGTGGCCTTTATCAACAAGGTCAATTGCAACATCAATTCTTGTGCTCTGTAATTGTTCTTTTAATTGTTTTATACTTTTTTTTCTATCGTAGAATAAAACACCATCAACAAAAATAAAGTGCTCAAAAAGAAAGGCAATCCTTTTTTCTACGATAACATAAACCTTAAACCCATTTTCTCGAAGGGACTTAATTAAATAGGAAGTAACTATCGCATCCCCAATTCCTTGATCATTCATAAGAATTGCTACAGAATGATACTTATCCGGATGAAATATAGTTCTTACCTTTTTTTTTCGATTTAACCAGGCTAATTTAATAGCCAATTTAAACGGTTTTACCTTTAAATTTCTTTGCCTATTTAAGTATTTAATACATTCTAGTAACTTATTTGCCATTCCTTTTAATACCCTATAATGCAAAAATCATCTATATTAAATTACAAAGTTTCCTTTGTATAATTTTGCATATAAACCATCCATTGATAACAACATTTGATGGTTACCTTGCTCAACAATTTTACCACTATCAATTACCAATATTTTATCCGCATTTTCAATAGTTGATAGTCGATGAGCTATCACTATTGATGTTCTTCCTTTTTGAAGATCGTCTAAGGCTTTTTGAATTGCTAGTTCTGATTCTGTATCTAAGGCTGAAGTGGCTTCATCAAGTATTAAAATTGGTGTATCTCGTAATAAAGCTCTTGCTATTGCAATACGCTGTCGTTGACCACCAGATAATAACACGCCACTTTCACCAACTATCGTATCAAATCCATTTTCAAGCCCAATAATAAAATCATATGCATACGCTTTTTTAGCAGCTTCTTCTATTTCTTCTTGAGAATATTCACCTACTTTTCCGTAAGCAATATTATTTGCAACAGTATCATTAAATAAATGCACGTTTTGCGAAACTAATCCAATTTGATTACGCAAACTATATAAAGTTAAATCTTGAATATTATTATTATCGATTAAAATTTCACCATCATTTATATCGTAAAAACGAGTGAGCAAACTTGCGATAGTTGTTTTTCCTGAACCTGAACGACCAACTAAAGCAACGGTTTTACATGGCTCTACTAAAAAACTAATATCTTGTAGTGCTGGCTCTTGTCTATTTTCATATGTGAAAGTCACATGTTTAAATTCAATATTTCCATTAACTCGCTCAATATTGATTTTTCCATTATTCTTCTCAATTGGTTGTTCAAAAATAGCAAATAACGTTTGGCAAGCAGCCATACCTTTTTGAAAATCAGCATTAACACTGGTTAAGCTTTTTATTGGTTGCATTAACGCTACTAGTGAAGAAAAAACTACCGTAAACTGCCCTGGGCTAATATTTAAATCAGGATTACTTGCCATTAACAAGACAAAAGCGATAGCAAACGAAATAATAAGTTGAACAATTGGCGTTGATAATGCTGAAATAGAAACTAATCTCATACCATCTCGACGAAATTTATTGTTCACTTTATCAAATTTTTTTGATTCTTCATCTTGGGAACCAAAAAGAATAATTTCCCTATGGCCTTTTAACATCTGTTCAACAGACATAGTGACGCTGCCCATTGAATTTTGCATATTTTTGGCTAATCGCCTAAATTTTACAGAAATAAAAGTAATCAACCCAATAACAATTGGCGTAATGATAATCAACGATAAAGACAACTGCCAGCTATTGCTAAACATAGTATAAAATAAACCACAAATAAATGCTGATTCACGCACTATTGTTATCAAAGCATCAGATGATGACGAGGCGACTTGATCTGTATCATAAGTAATACGAGACAACAATCTTCCTGTAGAATTTCGATCATAATAACTGACTGGAGCATCAACAAAATGATTAAAAAGGCGTTGACGAATATTAAGTACAATTTTAGTAGAAATCAAAGATAAAAAGAAAGAATATCCATAATTAGCAATACCGCGGAGTAACACTAATCCAAAGATATAAAAAGGCGCCATCATTAAAAAATGCTGATCATTTTCAACAAAACCTTTATCAAGTAAAGGTTGTAACAACGCAATAAGTGAAGTATCGGCAAACGCACTAAAAACAAGCAGAATTATTGATAAAAACAGAATAAATTTATGCTTAGCAATATAAGGCCATAACTTAGAAAACGTTTTCCATGTGGATGTGTCTTGATCAATATCGTTGTTTACTGATTGATTATTATTTTTTTTCATAAATTTTTTTTGCTTTAAGAATTAAATTGCATTTGATACATCTTGGCATAAGTGCCATTTTGAAGTAATAATGAACTGTGAGAACCTTCCTCTATTACCGAACCATCATCAATAACCAATATACGATCAGCTTTTTCAATTGTAGATAGCCTATGTGCAATAATAATAGAAGTTCGATTTTTTTGTAAATTATCTATAGCCTGCTGAACAAATCTTTCAGATTCATTATCCAATGCTGAAGTAGCCTCATCAAAAATTAAGATAGGCTTATCGCGTAAAAGTACTCTTGCTATAGCAATTCTTTGTCTTTGTCCACCTGATAATAAAACACCATTATCACCAATCTCTGTATTCAATCCATGTTCTAATTTTTCAATAAACTCCATTGCGTTAGCTTGTTTAGCTGCATTAATAATATCTTCTTGAGTATACTGATTTTTAGCACCATAAGTTATGTTATCTGCTATTGTGCCATTAAATAAATGGACTTTTTGTGAAACATAGCCTATTTGCTTACGCAATGAAGCAAGTGTGTAATCTTTGATATTAATACTATCTAGTAGTATCTGACCTTTTTGTATATCATAGAATCTAGGCAATAAACTTGCTATTGTTGATTTACCTGCACCTGAGCGCCCTACTAAAGCTACCGTTTCGCCTTCTTTAATTTTAAAACTAATATTATTTAAAGATGGTGATGTTCTTGTTGGATAAGTATAGGTGACCTGACAAAACTCAATATTTCCTTTTGCTCTATTCAACTCAACTTTTCCGTTGTCATCTTCGAGTGGTAAATTTAACAACCCAAATAATGATTCGCAAGCAACAGAGCCTTTTTGTAATTCTAGATGAACACTAGTTAGCTCCCTTAAAGGACGCATTACTGCAACCATAGCCGAAAAAACAACAGTAAATGATCCTGGTGTAATATCTAAAGTTTGACTTGCAACAAGAAACAAGATTAATCCTAAAGCCAATGTAGCAACTAATTGAATGATCGGTGTCGATAAACCAGAAACAAGTACAATTTTTAAAATGCCTTTTCTAAAAATTTTATTGATTGAATAAAAATTGTCTTTTTCGTATTTTTGAGCATTAAAAATTAAAATTTCTTTATGCCCTTTCAGCATCTCATCTGCTGCTGTTGTAATGTTACCTATTCCTTTTTGCATAGAAACAAGTGTACTTCGAAATTTTTTTGCAATAAATTGGGCTATAAAAATAACTAACGGTACAACAATAATTAAAACTAAAGCCAACTTCCAATTACCATAAAACATAACGATACATAAACCGATAGCATAAGCAATTTCTCTTACTAAAATGATAAGAGCATCGGATGAAGCTTTTGATAATAATTGAGTATTATAAGTAATTACAGTAACAAGTTCGCCAATAGGATTTTTATCAAGAAAACTAGTAGGACTTTTGACAAGGTGATTAAAAATCATCTGCCTGAATTTGGTAACCACCTTACCAGATAACCAAGAAAGACAGTAAGTAGAACAATAGTTAGACAATCCACGTAATGTAATTAACCCTATAATACCAATCGAAAAAAGAATTAATAACTCATAATTTTTATCCATTAACCCATTATCTAATAGTGGTTTTGTTAATGAGATCAATGTTGCGTCAGTTGCCGCATTTAGCAAAAGTGCAATAATTGCAACAATTAACGCTTTTTTATGTGGGTAAATAAATGGCCACAATTGTTTAATGGTATTCAATGAGCTATATTTATTAGACATAATAAAGTAAAAAAATTAATCAGAAAGGCAATTATACTATACAAACTCTATTAATCTGAAATTTTATTACAACTCTTTTTCAACTAGAAAAAATTTGTTTTATCTATATAATAAAGAAATATTAAGTAAGTTTCTTAGTGTCCCTTAGAATATTAAATACTTAATTAAGTATTCAGTTATTAAATACTAATTAAAAACGATGTAATAGGAATTGACAATGTATTTCGACGCAAACAAAATCATAAAAAAAATGATAATATTTGGAGCTAGAAATAACAATAATGTTAATCAACTAAACATCGCATATGGTATTGATAAAAACTTTTTTTTAGGTTGTGCTGTTTCAATTACGTCTATTTTAGTGGCTAATCCTAGTTTAAATTTTAATTTCCATATATTCACAAATTACATTAATGACGATTTTGAAAAAAAATTAGAACAACTTGCCGATAGCTATAAAACAACCATAGCAATTTATTTAGTTGAAGATAATGGGTTATTACACTTACCGACTACTAAAAATTGGACAATTGCAACCTATTTTAGATTTATCGTAGCAGATTATTTTTATGGAAAAATAGATAAAATCCTTTATCTAGATGCCGATATCATCTGTAAAGGTTCATTAAAAGAATTATGTACGTTAAATTTTGATAATAATATCGCCTATGTAGTGACAGAAAAAGACTCTATATGGTGGAGCAAATGTGCTACTCGACTTAATGAACATAAATTATCATCAGGTTACTTCAATGCAGGATTTTTGCTAATTAATCTAAAAAAATGGCAAGAATTTAATGTAAATAGCAAAGCATTAGAGTTACTTTCAGATCCTTACCTATCAATAAAATTCACACATCTTGATCAAGATGTATTAAATCTGTTATTACTTGAAAAAGTTAAATATATTGATAGGAAATATAATCAACAGGTGAGCATTAATTATGAATTAAAATATAAAACAGACCTTAATTGCTACTCGCCTATTTCAGATGAAACAATATTAATTCATTATATTGGTCCAACTAAACCATGGCATAATTGGGCTAAAGATTACAAATGCTCGCAATGCTTTCTTGATGCGAAATCTGCATCGCCATTGAATTCAACACCTCTGCTATCACCTATCACAGCAGCGCAAATGAGATATTGTGCAAAGCATAAATTGCATCAGAAGAAATTATGGTCTGGTTTCGTTTGTTATATTAAATATTGCTTAAAAAAAATAAAAAGTTAAAAAATATAATTCTTTTATAAGAAATTACTAGTCATTGTTTTTAGCATTGCATCTGGGCTATATTGATACAAAATATCTAATGTAACTGGTGTAAACTTAGATTTCAAAAATAACTCAATATTTTGATAATTTTCATCATCAAGAATAAAAATTTGTTCTGGCGAATAAAAATTATATTCTTTTATAGATTTATTAGTAGTAATTAATTTTTTGTTAAATAAAATGGCTTCAATAGCTCTTAAAGTGACTCCCGTTTGACCTATTTGCCCTATTTCTAAAATAACATCGCTCTGTTTTACTTTTTCTATATTTTCGAAATAACTAATTTTTTCTCTCAATTTATAATAGTTAGATTTTCCTAACGGGTATATTATTTGTGTTGATTTGTAATTGATTAAATTAAAATCTGTTTGGTAACCATTTTGGTGTAATATAGGCGCAATTCTATTAATAACTTTAACTCTATTTTCCCAATACTCACCTATAAAAAAACAATTTTTTATAGTATTGCGAAAATAATCAGACTCCGCCCTCAATTTTTTCATTTCTGAAAAAGTAAATGGTAAAAATTGATTTAAATATGTAAAACTATATTTTTGGCAATCATCAAAATCAAAACTATAAATTTTATCAAAAAACGGTGTGATTTTATTTATATAATCTTCATGTTGGCATAACCATTTTTTCTTATTTTTCATGCTGTCATTTAATACTTCAATAGTATCACGCAATATTAAAACTTTATGACATTGAAGATTTTTGACTAAGTCAATGAATCCAGAAATAGCAAAACCACTACACAATAAAATATCATCGGATTTTAATGATCTTAATTTCATGAATTGGTGGAATTTGATAAACCACTGTCTAGGAAGTTTCTTTCTATCCAATAGAAAATTAATATCTCTAAAATGTTTCATTAATTTATTAAAAAGAACAACATCATATTCAGATTTTAAGATATTAACCATATGTTTTTCATAATCAGCATTCCACTCAGCAAAATAAATAGTCATTAATTAGCCTAAATAGATTTAATTTTAGAAATACAAGAAATTAATTGTTTTTTCCAATTTGAACCAGATAAATTATGTTTTTTCATTTTATCCATACTCATGACAGAATATAATGGCCTTTTAGCTTTAGTGGGAAAAGATTGAGAATTAATTGGAGAAACAACAGGAGCCTGAAACAATAAATTTTGATCTAATGCTATATCAAATATTTCTTTGGCAAACAAAAACCATGATGTAGCTTCATCACCACAATAATGATATATACCACCTTGAATATCATTCATTAGCATATCTAAAATCGTTTTAGCAATATCACCTGCATAAGTTGGACATCCTAGCTGATCATCAATAATGGTTAATTCAGGTCTAGTTTGACTAAGCTTTAACATCGTTTTGACAAAATTATTGCCATATTCACTAAAAACCCAAGAGGTTCTAATTACAATTGCAGAGGAATAATTGTCTAAGACAGATAATTCACCAGCTCGTTTAGTCTCACCATAAACATTAACTGGATTGGTTAAATCATCCTCTAAATAAGGAGAACGTTTAGTTCCATCGAAAACATAATCGGTCGAAACATGAACTAGTTTTGCATGATATTTTTTGGCAGCTGCTGCTAAATTCTTAGGACCGACAGCATTAACTTTATAAGCTAGTTCATATTCATCTTCGGCTTTATCTACTGCTGTATATGCTGCAGCATTTACAATGGCATCAGGTCTATGCAAGGCAACAAAATTATCAACAACTAAACCATCAGTTATATCTAATTGCTGACTGTTAGTGGCAAGTAATTGCCAATCTGAAGGAAAGATATCTTCAAAACAATGACCTAACTGACCATTAGCACCAGTTAACAAAACTTTCATCAATTAACTATAACTCCTGTAATGTTTTGCCTAACTTATCTTTTGTCGATAGTAATGGGTTTGAAATCGGCCAACTAATATTTACTGTTGGATCGTTCCACAACAAACACCCTTCTGACTTAGGATCATAATAGTTAGTACATTTATATTCAAAGTCAGCAATATCTGACAGTACAGCAAAACCATGAGCAAGTCCAGGAGGTATCCACAATTGTGTTTTATTATGTTCAGTTAAGGTAACACCAACCCACTTTCCATAAGTTGGGGAATCTTTACGAATATCGACAGCCACATCAAAAACTTCACCTCGAACAACTCGAACTAGTTTGCCTTGAGGATTTTTTTTTTGAAAATGTAATCCCCTTAACACATTTTTTTGTGAGCGAGAATGGTTATCTTGAACAAAATTAAGTTCTATACCTAACATTTCTTGGTACCGCTTTTGTTCGAAAGTTTCAAGAAAAAAGCCTCGTTCATCACCAAACACTTTCGGTTTTATAATTTTCACATCCACAATATTCGTTGAAATAACTTCCATTTGTCCACCTATTTTATTGTTCTATCAATCTTGCCAAATATTGCCCATATAATGTTTTACCTGAACTAATGGCTTCTTCTTTCACCTGTTCAGCACTTAGCCAGCCATTACGATAAGCAATCTCTTCAAGACAGGCAACTTTGAGTCCTTGCCTTTTTTCTATTACTTGAACAAATGATGACGCTTCAAGCAAACTGTCATGTGTACCTGTATCAAGCCAAGCAAAACCGCGTCCTAGGATTTCAACATTTAACAGTCCTGCATCCAAATACATCTGATTAAGAGTTGTAATTTCTAGCTCACCACGATGAGATGGCTTAACTTGTTTTGCCATTTCAACCACATTTTCATCATAAAAATAAAGACCTGTTACAGCCCAGTTCGACTTTGGATTGGCTGGTTTTTCCTCAATGGATAACGCTTTAAAATTTTCGTCAAAATCAACAACACCAAAACGTTCAGGATCAAGTACCTGATAACCAAAAATTGTTGCACCTTCTTTTTGAGCTGCAACTCTTACCAATTTTTTGCCAAAGCTTTCGCCAAAAAATACATTATCACCTAACACTAAAGAACAGCGTTGTTTTTGAATAAACTCCTCACCGATTAAAAAAGCTTGTGCCAAACCTTCTGGCTTAGGTTGCTGTGCATAACTTAGTTTGACACCAAAACGAGAACCGTTACCTAGCAATCGTTGAAACACAGGTAAATCATCAGGTGTTGTGATTATTAAAATATCACGAATGCCGGCAAGCATGAGTACAGATAAAGGATAATAAATCATCGGTTTATCATAAACAGGTAACAACTGTTTTGAAATACCTCGAGTTATGGGATAAAGACGGGTTCCTGACCCGCCAGCTAATACAATACCTTTCATAAAATTACCTATATTAAATAATTCCTTGTCGTGATCTTGCATATGAGCCATCTTTAATATGATCACACCATTGTTTGTTTTGTAGATACCACTCTACTGTTTTGCGCATTCCTGTTTGGAATGTCTCTTGTGGTTTCCAACCCAAATCTTGATAAATCTTTGATGCATCAATAGCATAACGTTGATCATGACCTGGGCGATCAGTAACATAAGTAATCAGATCTTTATAACACTTAACACCATCTGGCTTATTTGGAACGAGTTCTTCAAGTAATTCACAAATAATATTTACAACATCAATATTTTTTTGTTCATTGTGCCCACCGATATTATAAGTTTCACCTATTTTTGCTTTAGTAGCAACAAGATAAAGTGCTCTTGCATGATCTTCGACATATAACCAATCTCTAATTTGTTGACCATTACCATATACTGGCAACGGCTTACCTTCAAGAGCATTAAGTATCATTAATGGGATTAGTTTTTCTGGAAAATGGTATGGACCATAGTTATTTGAGCAGTTAGTAATAACTGTAGGTAAACCAAAGGTTCTATGCCACGCACGGACTAAATGATCACTTGAAGCTTTCGATGCCGAATATGGGCTACTTGGTGAATAAGGTGTTTTTTCAGTAAATAAATCATTCGTTCCATGCAGATCACCATACACTTCATCAGTTGAAATATGATGCAAACGAAATGTAGATTGTTTGGTTGTGTCTAGAGTTTTCCAATAAGCCAAAGATGCTTCTAATAAAGCATAAGTACCTATTATATTGGTTTCGATAAATGCTGAAGGATTATCAATAGAACGGTCAACATGACTTTCGGCAGCTAAGTGCATAATAATATCAGGTCGAAAATCAGTGATTATAGAATCAAGTGATTTTCGGTCACAAATATCAATTTGCTTAAAATGGAATCTTTCGTTTTTAGATATCTGATCTAATGATTCCAAATTCCCCGCGTAAGTCAATTTATCAATGACTAAAACTTCATTTTCTGTTTGATTAATAATATGCCTAACAACAGCGGAACCGATAAAACCAGCACCACCTGTGATTAATGTTTTCATATTAGTCCCAAAGAATTATTTAGCTAATAATGTTTAAAAAACTAATTATGCCACAATCTTTCGTAATATAATATGCTTTATTATTAATCTAGTATGAAAACACTAGTTGTTTACACTTCATGATTAAAATAATCCTCTAAAAACTCATAAGGTGTTTTACCCCAATGAAAATATTTAGGAAAGTCCCTGCGTAAATGTTTTTCTTCTATACAGACATAATCATCGAATCATTTGATAACTTAGATTTATAATAGTAAGCACAGCTATTTAAGCTGACAATAGCATAGCTCATGACAATCGTAATAGCATGAACAGTTTGTAATTCTTCTGCTCACGCTTATGTACCTTAATCGTTGCCATATCTCTGGTATCTGATAAGGCATTAATTTTGTTTTTTGTGTATCTTCACTAATAAACACAAGTTTTATTTAACTATAAATTAAGTTATAATTCCTAGCCTATATTCGACAGAAGATAACGGTGAAAAAGCAAATGATAAAGCGAATCATGTCTCAAAAGTCGTTAAAAATAAAATTTTTAGGTTTAACTGTGTATAAAAGAGTTTTTAATCCTAAAGAACAATATTTCTTAAAAAAAGCACTTGTAATTAAGAGGGATAATACTTATAAAACAATTAGTTTTTTGGGTTTTAAAATTCTATCTAAAAAACGGTCTGTAAAAAATAACAATCTTGATACTAACATTAAGAATATACATAAAGAATCTCAAATTAATTCAGAATTATCAAATATATTATGGTTTACACCTATATCACCACAAGATGAAAAGTGGGATAGCCTTAAACCTGCTAAATACACCTCAAATACAAAATGTGTGGTTATACTTCCAATTTATAAAGGTTTAGATGAATCATTATGTTCAATTTATCACGCATTGAAAAGTAGAATATCAGAACAATATAGTTTACTAGTTATTAATGATGCAGGACCGGATGAAAAATTAAATATAAAATTAAAAGAATTATCTAAAAAAGGATTGTTTGATTACCATTTAAATAAAGAAAATTTGGGTTTTGTTAAAACAATCAATTTTGCAATTAGTAATTTATCACATAATCTTGATGTTATATTACTTAACTCTGATGCTTTCGTTTTTGAAGGATGTTTTGAAAGGATGATTGATTATGCCGATAAAGATAAATCAATTGCAACAATAACACCTATGTCGAATAATGCCACGATATGTAGTTATCCTTTTATATGCCAAGATAACAATCAAAATATTGAAGTTTCACCTGCAGAATTAGATAAATTAGCCGCTAAGATAAATAAAAGCGCTTACATCGAAGCACCTACAGGGGTTGGCTTCTGTTTTTATATGAGAAGAAAAGTAATTGATAAAATAGGTATGCTTGATGAAAACTCTTTTAAAGTTGGATATGGAGAAGAAAACGATTTTTGTATGAGAGCTATTCATGCCGGTTTTAAAAATATTATCATTGGTGATGTATTTGTATATCATGTAGGATCTGTTTCATTCTCCGCTATTAAAGCTGAAAACATGAAAAAAGGAGCAAATGCATTAAAACTAAAACATCCAAACTATCTTAATTTAGTTCATAATTTTATAAATGTAGATCCTGTCTTTATATTGCGACGTAATTTGGACATAGCTAGATTACAGTTGAAGATTGGACAGAAGGAGTGTGTCGTAATTCTTTCCCATGCATGGGATGGAGGAATTAATACATATTTAGAAAGAATAATAAGTCAATATACTAGCCAAGGAACTGATACAATTCTTTTAAAAGTGCATGATAAAAATCGTTATTCTATCTTTTCTCATGAAAATGACCAATTCAATCTTTGTAATTTAAAAAATCTATCATTAAGTTGTGATTTTAATTTTTTAGATTTGTTTTTTAAAACTATTCAGCCAGTTTTAGTTCATATCAATAGTTTTGCAGGTCTTGATTGGCATCATCATGAAAAGCTTTTGTCTTATTTTTCTTCATCTAATTTAAATTACAAATTTATTATTCATGATTATGCTTGTATGTCATATGATTATAAATTGCTAAATCCTGAATATATTTATGAAGGTGTGCCTTCATTAGAAAGAAGAAATCATTGGTACAATGCAAAAAAAATTCCAGTTGATTACGAAATAAACATAACTGAAGCTTATTCGCGACATAAAGCCTATGCACTATTTCTAAAAAAATGTTTTAAAATTGAATCTCCATCTTACCGTGCTAGAGATATAGTTCTAAAGGATTTTCCTGGCTTGGACATTGATGTTATTCCTCATGATGATATAGTTGGTGATATTTTACCCGCTGAAAGAAAAAAAGAAAAAAATAAAATAAAAATTGTATCAATTGGTGCTCTTAGTGTTGAGAAAGGTTCACAAGTACTTTCAACATTAGCTATTGACTCTAAAAATAGAGATTTGAATTTATTATATTTTTTAGTCGGATTTAGTAACCCAGGAGATCAACATGTAATGAAAACAAATAATGTTACAGTCACTGGTAAATATAAAAACGACAAAGAATGTATTGATAAAATTAGAGAAATTTCTCCTGATTTAATCATATTACCAAGCATATGGGAAGAAACATTTTCTTATACTTTATCAATAGCTCTAGCTTTAAGAATTCCAACATTAGTTTTTGATATTGGTGCGCAATCAGAAAGAACTAAAGATATCAGTTGGGTGGTAAAATTGAATCCATTACTTATAAATAATCCAAGAGGTATTTCCGATTTAATTATTAGTTTAAATATTGATAAACTATGGAAAGAAGCTAGGAAAAAATAGCAATTCAAGAAAATAAGTTTATAACCAATCTTTATAAATAATTTACTATAAAAAACAGAAAATCATTCGGATAAAGATTGGTTTTATTAATTTAAGTTAATTTACATTCTTGTTATATATTCTTTTTATTTTTCTTGCTAGCTTTTTAAAAAATGTATTCTTATATTTTAAACATTGATTTTTTAATTTATTATAAGAGTTTAGTAAAGAATTGTACTTTTCCAAACAAATACTATTATCTGATAATAAATGATTATTATGGATTAAAAGATTGTTAATCGTAGATGTTACTTCACTGAATTTTGAGATAAGTTCATCATGATCAATAGTTAATTTATTAAATTTATCCAAAACAATATTATTTTCTGAAACCAATTGTTCATTTTTAGACGATAAATCATTAAACTTTATCAATAGCCCATTATGGTATACAGATAATTCATTATATGCATTGTAATATTGTTTGATTGATTTAGTAATTTCTGATTCAGATTTTATTTTTTGACGATCTTCTAAATTAATAAATCTTGAATTATAATTTTCTCTAGATGCTTTAATTATAGTACTTATATAGGAATCTAAACAATATTTAGATAAAACTTCATGTCTAATTTCATGAATGTCATTTTTAGCCTTTTCGTAACCAACAATTATTTCTTCAACTATCTCTCGTGCAGAGATCTTTCTTAAACAACACCGACCAGAATAATTAAATTCTTCTGCTTTTTTATAATTATTTACAGATAACCAACCAATCCCACCAAAATGATCATAGCAATAAACTGGAGTATCACCTACAATAGCATATTGAGCTGTTTTTCCAATAGTAATAACAGCATTTGTATATTCGATCATTCTAGGTGTTACTCGCTGTATTTGTCCTCGAACACCAATATTCATTATATTTAGTGAATATTCATTTTTTAAAATTTCCATTGCATCAAGAATTTCTTCTGGCGGATGATTACTGACTAAAAGTATATTTTTTAGAGGTTGTTCATTTGAAGCTTTTTCATGGAAAAATTCGGATGGTGATGCATTAAAAAAAATATCGCTTATATCAGTAGGTAAACCAAAATCACATAATTGATTATAAGTTTCTTTGCTATTAGCAAAAATTTTATCAGCAAGTAATCTCTCTGTATATAAACCAAGAGTTTCTAAATGCTCATATGGAGATAAATGGGCAAATACAAAATATGTATTATTATTAAAACTATCTATATAGTGATTAACAAGAATAGGCAATATTTGATGTTGAGCCCAAACAATGTCATAACTAAAAGGATCGGGTAAATCATCACTAGTTAATAAATTAATACCAGAATCCCTAACAATATCAGAGACTGGAGAGCCAACGTAATTGGCAACGATATCAACGGCATAATTATTTTTCTTAAAGCATTCCGCAACTTCTAAAGCGACAATTTCAGAACCACCAATACTAGCCATATGGTTAGTACATATTAACACTTTTAACATAAATTAGTAACAATGCTGTTATTATTGAATATATCTATTAAAATTAAATCCCAGTTAATATTATTTATAAAAATTACTACTTCTCATTCATAACCTTATAAATAGCATTAAAATATACATCTGAATTGTATTCTTTATTATCTATTTTAATCTTAAATTTAGCATGATTTTTATCTTCTTCAAATAAATCTGGATTAATATCAACATAATAAGGAGCAACAAATTCAGCCCCGTTATCATGATGGCACAAAAATGCCTTTTTATTATATCCGCATTATTTGGTATGTCCACACTTTTAGTACTAAAAAGATAAGGTCATCGATTTCTTTTGTATTCAATCGGCGACTGGTAATTTAATGTTAAATGAAGTCGGTTATAATTAAACCAATCCACATAGTGATTAAATTCCAATTTAAGTTGCGCCAGTGAATCAAAAATAGTATTTGACACAAATTCTGTTTTCACTGCTTTAAATGTGCTTTCTGCAATTGCGTTATCATAGAGGCAGCCTTTGCGACTTAACGACTGTTTAATTCCAAATGCTGTTAAACATTCATCAATCAAATGATTATCAAACTCTTTTCCTCTATCAGAATGAAACAACTCAATCGTCTGTAAGTTCATTGGAATTTGACTCATAGCTTGCATGACCAGTGCCACTGTTTTATGCCTGCCAGCACTTCGTCCCACTATTTCTCGATTACTGATATCAACAATTACACGAAAGTGGTGCTAACGTTGTTTAACCTTCACATAGGTTAAATTGGTCACTAATATCTTTTGTGGTTGACCTATATCAAATTCTCGATTAAGTTCATTATTCACCGGCGATTCATTGCTTTTTTCTATATGAATACAATATTTTTTACAGGTGTATTTCGAATACCCAGCCATGATCCGACCTATTCGGCGTCTAGATACGGTTATGCCTTGCTTTCTCAGCTCTGCTTGCAGACGCTTTGTACCATAAGCACGATAATTATTATTAAAAATTTCACTAGGAATATATCTTGTGGTTACTGCGTCAATTACCGTTGATTATAGAAACGATTTCGGGTTACATTTAAACATCGACATAATGCACGTAAGCTGTATCGATGCTTATTATGTAAAATTATATAGATAAATCTATCACCGCCCTATCTCATAATCTCTCAACTTATTCGCAATCGCTGTATGCGACACACCTAATCTTTTGGCCAGCTTTCTTGAGCTTGGGTATTGATCATATAATTTTAATAAGATCTCTTTTTCAAACTGTTTGGTTATTTCATCAAGAGTTTTATTTTCAATATTGTTGACCCACGATAATTGCGATGTGATTGGAGTCGGTAACACAACGTCTTTGACCGTTAACCTAGGCGAGGTCAATTGCGCCAATGCCGAATAAAGTATGTTTTTAAGTTGTCTTACATTACCTGGCCATGAGTAACGGGTCAAATTATCAATAACATTATCGTCAATTGTTGGTGGTATGATGCCTTGTTTATTGGCATATTCATTTACAAAAATATGCGTAAGTGATTGAATATCGTCTTTACGCTGTTGTAAAGAAGGTAAATTAAGCGATAGTACGTTAAGTCGGTAATAAAGATCTTTTCTAAATTTACCTTGTTCAACCAAATCAGCTAAATCGACCTTTGTTGCACAAATAATTCTAACATCGACATAAACTTCATCATCATCACCCACTCGGCGGAAATAGCCATCATTGATAAAACGTAATAATTTAGTTTGCATTTGAAACGACATTTCATCAATGCCATCAAGCAATACTGAGCCACCGTTGGCTTGTTCAAAAAAGCCTTTTTTACCTTCAATAGCGCCAGGATAGGCACCAGCTGCATGCCCGTATAATTCACTTTCAACAACCTCATCAGGCATAGCTGCACAATTTAATGCTAGAAAAGCCTGATCGCCACGTGAACTGTATTGATGACAAGCATTAGCAAGTAAATCTTTACCTGTACCAGTTTCGCCAGAGATAAGCAATGGTTCTCTTTGCATTGAGAATGCTTTAGCTTGAGCGATAAGTTTTTGCATGACTAAACTTTGGCTGGCAAAAATATCAAAAGCTTGAGAACCAACAACCTTTATTTTTGATAACCTTTTTTTTAAATACTCAATTGGTTGTAAAATAAATATTGTTTTAGATGATTCCATCACTTTTTGCAATAAAACGTGCTGAGAATCTAACACAATAATCGTATCATCTTGTCCATCTATATTTATTGTATTATCAAGATTGAAGACCTTTTGATAATTAAAGGGTTGATTTAATACTAAATCGTTTTGAGCGAATAGTGCTCTAGCTACATGATTATAGGTAACCAAAAGTTGGTCATTATCCATTTCAATGATTGCTGCTTGCATACTCTGTCCACTTTTCATTAAGTTTTAATAAATTATCACGACGATATTGCCACTCAGAACTTTTTGTTAATTCTACATAGGTGATTTTTGTATTGGTTAATAAACATTTTGCTTTATCTGATGTTAAGGAATTAATCTTATCTAATGCTGCTAATTGGTCTAAAATAGCTAATGTCCCTTGCCTATTATTACAAGCTAAAAGCAGATCGCAACCTGCTGATAATGCCGTTTGGGCTCGCTCAGCATAATTACCCATTATTGAAGCACCTTCCATTGATAAATCATCAGAAAAGATTACACCATCAAAATGTAATTGCTCACGAAGCACTGTTTTAAGCCAATATGGCGAACCGCTAGCAGGTTTATTATTAAAAGCAGGATAGATAACATGAGCAGGCATGATTGCATCAAGTTTTTTATCCGCAATCAATTTGGCAAAAATTTGCATATCGAGTTCGATAAGCGACTTTTCGCGATAATCTACAGGCGTTTCCTTGTGTGAATCAGCAATCACATGACCATGCCCAGGAAAATGTTTGCCCGTAGTTTTCATACCTGCAGCATGCATACCATCAATCATAGCGGAAGCAACGTGATAAGCAATATCGACATCTCGATGAAAAGAACGTGTACCGATAGCAAGACAATCGTGACCTAAATCTAAAACGGGTGCATAGCTAAGATCGATATCAAAAGCAATAAGTTCCATAGCCAGAACCCAACCGGCATCAAAAGCTAATGATTTAGCTTGTTCAAGATCATTAAGAACCGCAAAAGATTGCGCTGGAGGTATAGAAGTAAAACCGTCTCTAAAACGCTGAACACGCCCTCCTTCATGATCGACCGAAATTAATAAACGCTGTGAAGAGGCAGCTCGAATCTGTTTTATCAATGTCATCAATTGAGTTTGATCTTGATAATTACGACTAAATAAAATCACCCCTGCAATCAACGGATTTTGCAACAGTTTTTTATCTTCTTCAGTTAATGCTAAACCTTCAACATCAATCAACAATGGTCCCATTATTTGTTGTCCTCAATAACTTTATTTGTTTCTTTATTGATATCAGGCTGCTTAGGAAAATCTTTAGATGCAAATCTGGTTAGGATTTCTCCACTTTGTGTTGAAATTAATTCCATTGCCAGATCGACATCATTGCTTGCACTTGGTACTTTATATATTGTGGTGAAAAGAACATAGCTAGCATTTATCGATTTAGCCAGTCCAATCATCTTACCTCGTGATACCAACTTATCATCAACTGAAATCCCCAATGATTGTTTAGCTTGGCTTATTGTCTGTCTATCTACTACTGTAAACGTATTTTGCTTATGCATTAACTGATGTAATGCTTCATCTATTTGATTATTTGCAAGATAATCACCACTCCGGTTTTGAATATCACTAATAAAAATAAGTTTATTGTCTGAATTTGAAAGTGGCATATTAACTAATTTCTTGATAAATGGTGATAATACCGAATTCCAATCAGTCTGTTTAGCAATTTCAGGAGGCATTTCAATCACACCAGTATCATCAGGCTGAGTAACATCTACAGGTGGTTTCACCTCAACTTTTTGGGTATTACTAATAAGGTGACACCCCGTTAAAGCAAAAACCAGTGAACTTGTAACAAATATGCGCTTGATCTGTTTCATATATGATTACCCTATTAATCTACCAAGATTTTTACCACCTAATAAATGCATATGAAGATGAAAAACTTCTTGCCCTGCATCTTTATTACAATTCATGATTAAACGATATCCACTTTCATCAATACCTTCTTGTTTTGCAATTTTGGCAGCAACAACCATCATATGCCCAATGATTGTTTCATCTTCTTCCTTAATATCATTAACGGTTGGGATAAGTTTGTTAGGAATAATTAGAATATGTGTCGGCGCTTGAGGAGAAATATCACGAAATGCCGTTACTTTATCATCTTGAAAAACAATATTAGCTGGGATTTCTTTTCGAATGATTTTGCTAAAAATAGTTTCCTGAACCATCAAACACTCCTTTTATACATACGTCTATAAGTAAAAATGATAGGTACTCATAAGAATAGCATATTTTGATAACAAAAATGTATAGAAAACGTTACATTTTAGAATGCATTTTTATGTTTATAAAAGCAGACTAGAAAACTAATTAATTTTTTTAAACTTTTTTATTAATTTAGATGCTTTGTAAAATAATCAAGATAGAGCGTAAAAAGCGATTAGGTAGACTATTTATTTTATTAGATTTTTTATTTTTTTGATATAATGCACTACAATATATCCTCTATTAAAAGCTGACATAAATATAAAAATTTTTCTATAAAAAAGAGTGACACAAACCCACAATTAAACTTGGTATATTCATTTGTCAAAAATGATAGGTTGATATATAATGCCTCGTCGATTTCAACCGCCTATTTTTCATGTTCCTTGCTTTCAATGGGTTGCGGTTGCCCCGACAGAAAGCTGATTAATCCGTAGGGAGCGATAATGCGTCATTACGAAATAGTATTTATGGTTCACCCAGATCAGAGTGAACAAGTACCTAGTATGATTGAACGTTATACTGGTACGTTAACCACTGATGGTGGTAAAATCCATCGTTTAGAAGATTGGGGTCGTCGTCAATTAGCCTATCCTATCGAAAAACTGCACAAAGCACATTACGTGTTAATGAATGTTGAAGCAACTCAAGAAGCTGTTAACGAGCTTGAAGATAGCTTCCGTTTCAATGATGCAGTAATTCGCAGTTTAATTATGCGCACAAAACACGCTGTAACTGAAGCTTCACCTATGTTAAAAGCCAAAGATGAACGTCGTAGTTCTGAAGAAGATTTTAACGAAGTAACCATGGACGATGATTCCGACGAATAATCGTTTAATGTTATCGGGTATTGTAAAAAAAACTCCGATACAAAAAATCAGTCCAAGTGGGATCTCGCATTGTCAATTTTATTTAGAACACGTTTCTAAACAAATCGAAGCAGAACTCACAAGACAAGCATGGTGCATAATGCCTGTGATTGTTAGTGGACAACAAGAGTTAAGTTACATAAAAAAAGGCAGCAAAGTTTTAGTTAGTGGCTTTATAAGCACACATACTAAACGCAACCAAACAAGCCAACTTGTTTTACATGCTGACCAAGTTAAACTATTAGGAGAATAGCCAAATGGCACGTTATTTCCGTCGTCGCAAATTCTGCCGTTTTACTGCAGAAGGCGTTAAAGAAATTGATTATAAAGATGTTTCTTTATTAAAAAGTTATATCACAGAAAGTGGTAAAATCGTACCAAGCCGTATCACTGGTACTAGCGCAAAATATCAACGTCAATTAGCTCGCGCAATCAAACGCGCCCGTTACTTGGCATTATTACCATATACTGATAATCATCAGTAATTAGCAACAGAGGGAACATATAATGCAAATTATTCTACTCGATAGAGTTGCTAATTTAGGCAGCTTAGGTGATCAAGTTAATGTTAAAGCAGGTTACGCACGTAACTTTTTAATTCCACAAGGTAAAGCTGTATCAGCAACTAAAAAGAATATCGAATTCTTTGAAGCTCGTCGTGCTGAATTAGAAGCTAAGCTTGCAGAAACATTGAAAGCAGCTGAAGAGCGTGTTGCTCAAATCAATGCACTTGGTAAAGTAACTATTACTTCTAAAGCCGGTGATGAAGGCAAATTATTTGGTTCAATCGGTACTCGTGATATCGCTGATGCTGTTAAAGCTCGTGGTATTCAAGTATCAAAAAGCGAAGTTCGCTTACCAAATGGCGTACTGCGTACTACTGGTGAACATGAAGTGTTCTTCCAAGTACACAGCGAAGCATTTGCTAAACTTATTGTTGATATTATTCCTGAATAATTATCCAACAATAAACACAAAAAGACCCGTCATTATGGCGGGTCTTTTATTATCTATTTCACAATAATTGATTTACCTCGACCTCGAATATCTGATACGGCTTCGGGTTTATTATCCGTAATTTTTATGGCTTGAATATCACCGCTAAAATCTTGCTGTTTAAAATGATAACCCATCTGTTTAAGTTTATCTTTTAACTTCTCTGGCACTTTATTTTGAAAACGCTCAATAAAGATAAGATTCGCTGGTAATAGTTGATGATGATAACGCGGAGCATCCATTGCCGCTTTTAATGACATATGATTATCAAAAACATTTGTCACAACTTGAAAGATTGAAGTGAAAATCCTTGAACCGCCTGGTGTACCAATGACCATTGCAACTTCGTTATCTTTAATAAAAATACTTGGTGTCATAGAAGATAAAGGACGTTTATTTGGTTCTATTGCATTAGCATCTTTGCTCACGACACCAAATTGATTAGCAACACCGGGTTTACTACTAAAATCATCCATTTCATTATTTAGAATGATACCAGTGCCTTCTATTACAACAGCAGAGCCAAACCAACCATTAAGTGTATAAGTATTCGATGCGGCATTGCCCCATTTATCTACAATCGAAAAATGTGTAGTCTGTAACTTTTCACGATTATTATCTAAACCTGGTTTAACTTTTTCAGTAATAGAAATCGCTTTTGGATTAACTTGTTTCGCTCTCTGCGCTAAATAATTAGTATCAATCAATTCAGTGACAGGTACAGAGATAAAATCAGGATCTCCCATATATTCGGCTCGATCAGCAAAAACACGTTTTTCTATTTCTGCTAACAAGTGAATATATTGTGCTGAATTTACTTTTACACCTTTGAAATCATTCGCTAAATATTGTTTCATTAATAATAATTGAATTAAACCAACACCTCCTGAGCTTGGCGGTGGAGCAGTAACAATCTGCATATCATGCCAGTTAGCAATTAAAGGATCTCGCCATTTAACCTTATAATTTGCTAAATCATTTTCAGTAATTAAACCTTCATTTTTCTCCATCTGTTGTGCAATTAATTTAGCCGTTTCACCTTTATAAAATCCATCGCTACCTTGGTGGGCAATACGATCCAAAACTTTACCAAGCTCAAGTTGTTTAAATATTTTACCTTCTTGCATTGAACCAAAGTATTGCTTAAAATGACCATTAGCAGGCGCAAGTTCTTGTGCTTCTTGATAACGTTTAACTAGTTGTTTGTCTACAATAAATCCTTCATTGGCAAATCGAATAGCTGGTGCTATAACCTCTTTCCAAGGTAATTTACCAAAACGCTGATGAACCGCCCACATACCAGCAACAGTTCCAGGCACTCCCGATGCTTTGTAAGAATATAAACTCAAATTAGGAATCACATTTTTATGATTATCAAGATACATATCTTTATCAGCTTTACTTGGTGCAACTTCACGATAATCAATAAAATAAGGCTTACTGTCCATCCAAAGAGTCATAAAACCACCCCCACCAATATTACCCGCTTCAGGATAAGTAACAGCAAGAGCAAATGCGGTAGCCACTGCAGCATCGGCTGCATTTCCGCCTTTTTCGAGCACTTCTTCGGCTGCCTTTGCTCCATAATAATCAGGCGAAGCAACTGCGGCAGCCGTTAATTTTTGTGTTACGTTTTCGACAGCAAGTATTTGTTGGCTTATCAGTAAAAATACCATAAAGTAGCAATACTTTATCAATTTATGTTTAAGAGAAAACATTTTGCACCTCCTAATTAAAGTATTATTTATCGTACCCACTTAACACCAAAATACATAAAGCATATTAATAAATCATGCAACAATATGTTAAGGGGGAACCATCAATATAACATAGAAAACAAAAACATTGAGTAAATATTGCTCAGGAACACTATGCATACCTTTCCTTAAATTGTCACTTAAATGGAGTAGCAATACTCTTGTTTGGTGTAAAACGTTTTTACAGAATTACCCACAAGTGTCAACAATGATACATTTCTTAATATAATTAGCGTAAAATATCCTCCGTCTAAATAAAACTAATTTTGTTAAAAACTTTCAGGAAACACTACGTTTAAGTATAAAACAGTAGTAAATTTAGTCGGAATGATTTCTTGGATCTCAGAGAAAATAAGTATAATTGATATTTATGATTTTAACTAAAAAAGAACGTAACCTTTAATAAAAGGTATACGCCCTTATATAAAAATTAAGCTGTTTGAATTTGGTTTTCTGATTTACCTTGCTCATCTTTATACAATTTATTGTCATATAATTTGACAAAAGGAATATAGATTAGCAAAGCTAAAATAGCCGAGAATATGGCAACAATAGCCGCTTTATAATCACCGCCAGTACTAATAAATGCTCCTAATCCCATTGGAGATGGCCATGGAATTAATGCGATGATTGGATGAATAAATCCAGTATTAATAGCCAAATAACCTAATGTTCCGCAAGCCATAGGTGCTAAGAAAAAAGGGAGAGCTAAATAAGGATTGTATACAATCGGCATACCAAAAATAACTGGTTCGTTGATATTGAATATTGCGGGTACTGCAGATGCTCGTCCTAAAATTTTTAGTTGACTAGACTTAGCAAAAAACGCAATAAAAAATGTCATTAATAAAGTAGAACCTGATCCCCCTAAAATCACGAGTGAATTATTAAATTCACCAGCAAAAGGAATATGTGCTCCCGCTGTATTTTCAGTCATATTAGTTAACATAATAGGGGTAATAAATGCTCCAATAATACTGGCACCATGGATCCCAACCACCCATAGCGCATGGATTAAAAATAGGATAACCATAATACCCAACCAGCTTTTGGTAAGATTGGTTACAAAAGCAAACGGTACAGCTATAATATTGAAAATATCAGTACCAAAATAGATGAAAATACCATTAACAATGATCACAAAAAAGGCAATTACAAAAGTTGGGATCAGTGCGGTAAAAGATCGCGAAACACCTAATGGCACTGTTTCAGGCATTTTTACAACCCAATTTCGTCTAACACATAAAAAATAGAGGTTAGTTGCCACAATGGCCATAACTATTGCAATAAATATACCTGATGTACCCAAGCGAAAGATAAATGGTTGTAAGCGTAGCCCATTAAAGACTAAATTATTTTGATCATTAAGTAAGGTAATAACCCCATTTTGCATGATCAGTTCAGGCAAAGTCATGAAAAAGGCAAAAACAGATAACATCGCACCATTAAGAGCATTAACTTTAAGGCCTGTTTCTTCTGCTTCGATTTTAGTTAGTTCATAACCAACAACAAAGTTAAAATAAAGAGCCAAAATACCGATTGTCGCTGTGTTAGCAATCATATAAAGATCACTCACTCTAAAAAAAGTATTTTCAAAAAAAACCTCCAATCCCGTAAATGTCATTGGCAACGTATTGAATACTAAAAACATGGAACCTACAATGGAAAAAGGTACAGACGCCATTCCCGCAGCCATTACGGCTCGAACAATTTTGAATTGCGATATTTTAGCCATGGGCGTCATCAGATATTTCTGCAAAATAACAAATCCCGTATTCATTTTATTGTCCTCTTTTAATTAATAAATTCTTCGTAAGTTTGGATTCTTTTAAAATACTGATCCCTATTATGTTGAATATTATTTAGCTTTTTAAGCATTAAAAACGTAATAATTAAACTCACTACCAGTAATATCGCTAATACATGTAATGTTTGTTGCGTCTGTTTTAAGAATGGATAGAAAAATTGAAACAAAGGAGTGTAGAAAGTAATAACGAGTGTCATAAAGACTATTGCTAAAGTACGATAAAATAATCTTGCATAAGGCAATTTATTGCAATGATTACGATAAAGCTTAATTTGTTCCCATGTGGTAAGTATGCCCAAAACAAAAAGAGCAAGCGGTAAAATAGCGACTATTGACAATGAACCTATTAGAAAGGTTGCCCAATAAAGATTCAAAAATAAAAAAAATGCAGTGGTATAGCGAATCAATAAGAATCGATTAAAATAGAGATTAGTTAGGCTGATTTTTTTATGCATTGTTAGATTTTCTGTCATTATGCTACTCCTTATTTAGCTCTTTAGTTTTATTTCTAACTCATGATGTTTTTCATATAGATGTAACATTTCAATTGCCATTTCTCGAAAGTTCATGGTTGTCATTAAGTGATCTTGTGCATGTACCATAATAATTTCCATTGTGATTTTGGTACCTTTGGCATAATTTTGCAGTAGTTCTGTTTGGGAATGGTGTGCTTGTAAGATTTCTTTATTCGCTTCTTCAAGAAGCTGATTTGCGCCAATAAAATCAGCTTGTCTCATCGTCTTAAAAGCCTCGTGGATTTTAGTTTTAGCATTACCACTATACAAAATAATATTAAAAGCAATAAGTTGAATATCCTCTGAGCTCATTTCTTTATTCATTGCTATACCTCTTTTTCAATAAGTTGGATAAAAAGTCGTTTAAATTGGTTAAAGTTTTGTGTTTTTAACAGTTTTGTTTGCATTTCTAAATCGTCAATCAATTTGACAATAGCTTTTGTCATCATTGATAAAGTCGGGTTTTGATAAATAGATGGTGAAATCATAAAGATAAAGTGAATTTTTGGATAATTGTGATCCCAAAATAATCCACCAGGAATAATTGCAATACCAATTTTAGACAATTTTCCCACAGGCATTGCCGGATGTGGCACTACGATAGTTGGGCTAAAGAAAATATCACCTAATATGTTACGATTCTCCATTTGCTCTATCATCTTTTGTTTATAATTGTTATCTTCATTTAGTACTAAAAGATCAAGCAAACCATCTAAAACTTGTGCTTTACTTTGGGTACCACTGCATTGGTAGAAATAATCAGCGGATAATTCATCTACCATTTGTTCAACATTACTAAGATGATCTAAAGTATTTGATGATGCAAATGTTGATATTGGCTCTGTATGTGCCGAGATAAGCATAATTGGTGACGATAAATGACGACGAATTTTTTGTATATCATCTTCTGTAAAAAATACAGAGACGTGAAAAACAGGGACTTTAAATACTTTTGATGATAGATCAACTGACGAGATAATAAAATCAACCTTATCCAATACGTTGGGTTCAATTTCATAATAGCCTTGCGTTGCAACGATTTTTATTCTTTCATTAAACTCGCATTCAACGCGATTTTTTAGTAGTTGAGCACTACCCTGCCCAGTTGCACAAATAATTAACACTTTAGCCTTTTGTTCATTTTTTAACTTTTCTATCGAAGCTAAAAAGTGCAAAGTCAAATAACCCCATTCATCATCAGGAATCGTAAATTTTTTAAGTTCAGGAAGCCGGTTAAGGTATTTTTTAACTAACTCAAACAATTCTGGAGAGTTTGTTTTAATTTCATCAAGCAATGGGTTTTTCAATTTTATATGCTGTTCTAAGCGGACAATCATCGGTTTTAGGTGCTGAATAATTCCGTTTTTCAATTGCTCATCGTTTAAAAATAAATATCCAGTTTCTTGCTGTATTCTAAATAATAAATTAGTCAAAGATAAATACAGCTCGGAGTTAAAATCATTTTGAATAAAATTTGATTTACTAATCAAATGCAATGTTAAATACATTTGTTCTTCTTTAGGAAAACAAAAACCAATCACTTTTTCTACTCTATTGATGATTTTTTTAGCGACTTGATATTCCAATTTCTTTTTAGTAGATTGTGGCATATCAAGATTTTGAATAGAAAGCCCTAACTGTAACCGTTTGATACTTAATGATAAATGCAAAACGATATTTTGTATCATTACATCAGATAATTTTATTTTTGCCTCACGACACTCATCTAAAATAATAATGGTTAACGTATCTAAGCCAATTACATCATTGAACTTGTTTAAATAAGTTAGATGCTGCAGAAAATTAATCGATTCTTCATGAAAAAAATAGCTCAAAATAAAATGTCGTTTTGCTTTTTCCTCACCTTCAACATAAAACAGAGATTGACTTTTTTTAATAGTAAGCCCATAAGGTTGGAGCTGGTGTTTGATTTCTAAAATATCTTTATTTAGTTGAGAAGAACTAATAAATAATTGTTCAGCTAATGCTTCTATATCGATTTTTTGGCTTTCTAATAATAATAAATTAAGAATATGGTGTTTTCTCTGACATACTTCTCGACAATTTGCTTGTTCTACATTGCGATCTAATAAATGATGCTCAATTAAAAATAAATTGAAAGCTGTTCTATCTTTAATTTGTAATTTGTAACCATAACCTTGTTTACTAATAATAGATCCACCGTGACTTTCAATTAACGATTTCAAATCATTAAGATAAGTGCGAACAGTACGATCTGATAATGCTAACTCATTTGCTAGTAATGCACTACTTTTGAATATATCTTTAGAACGAACTAATAAACTAATAAGGTCACGCTGTTTATTTTTAATCACTATCATCCATACCTGTGTCAACTAAAACCATATTATTAATAATATAGTGAATACTTTTAACTATTACATAACATAAGTACACCACACACCAACGTAAGATAGTAAGGCGCTGCTATTTTAATAATCTATTCACAACGCCAAATCATATCGCTAAAGCCGATATATATTGATTTAAATTAGTTTATATTCTCCTCTACTAACTTAGCCAATTGTTCAATGCCTGATTGAACGGGTATATAAGCCTGAAAAGGAATACTCACAACAGGCTTACCGACTTCTTCCCCCAATTTTTTAAATTTATCAAGCATCATCATAGTTTGCGGGCTAATTAAAAAGAGTGAAAAATCACTATTTTGAATCATATTTCCGCCTTCGGTTGCCGAGACTGCATCAACCAAAATTGTTTTATCTTTGCTAGCAAAATATTCTGTTACTTTTTTAGCCATTAATGATGATGACATACCTGCCGCACAAATGATTAATGCTTTTTTCATAAATTCCCCTAAAAATAGTTATGCTTTATAAGACTTCACCATTAGACTCAATCACTCTTTTAAACCATGCGAATGAGGCTTTGCGGCTACGTTTTAGTGAACCGTTACCTTTGTTATCTTTATCAACATAGATAAATCCATAACGTTTTTCCATTTCACCTGTCCCTGCTGAAACAAGATCAATACATCCCCAAGGAGTGTATCCCATCAAATCAACACCATCTTCTTCAACAGCAAGTTTCATTTGTTTAATATGTTCACGCAGATAATCAATACGGTAAGCATCGTGCACGCTACCATCAGCTTCAACTTTATCGTAGGCGCCAAAACCATTTTCAACTATGAAAAGCGGTAAACGATACATATCAGTTAACCAATTAAGTGTATAACGAAGTCCCTCAGGATCGATTTGCCAACCCCAATCTGATTTTTTAACATATTGATTGCCGATCAGATCGGTTTTTTCGTTATATTCATAGCTTTCATTATCTTCTTTTTTCCTAATTGCATTAGACATGTAATAGCTAAAGCCAATGTAATCAACTGTTCCATTTTTCAAGATCTCAAGATCTTGATTGGTGATATCAAGTTTAAAATCTTTACGTTGCCAATAATTTTTAATATGGTTTGGATACTGACCATGGACATGAACATCACCAAAAAAATATTTACGCTCCATCGCCTTTTGTGCCATTAGAATATCACCTGGTTTACAAGTCTCTGGATAGATAGGGATCATCGCCAACATACAGCCTATTTCAAAATCAGGATTAATAGCATGACCAATTTGTACCGCTTTAGCACTAGCAACTAATTCATAATGTGCAGCTTGATACATAATCTGCTCGCGATCGTCGCTTTGTTTATAGAAAATACCTGAGTTAGTAAACGGTGCAAAATCTTCATTAAAGTTAGCTTGATTATTGATTTCGTTAAAAGTCATCCAATATTTGACTTTATTCTTATAACGATCAAAACATACCTCGGCAAAACGGACAAAAAAATCAATTAATTTACGATTACGGAATCCTCCATATTCAGTAACAAGGTAATAAGGTAATTCAAAATGAGAAAGTGTAACAACTGGCTCAATATTGTATTTTAAGCATTCATCAAAAAGATCATCATAAAATTTTAACCCTTCTTCATTTGGTGCAAGTTCATCACCTTTTGGAAAGATACGAGTCCAAGCAATAGAAGTACGAAAACATTTAAAACCCATTTCAGCAAATAACTTAATATCATCTTTATAATGATGATAAAAATCAATAGCTTCATGATTAGGATAATATTCACCTTCAATAACACCTTCAGTAATTTTACGATAACTTTTTGGTGAACCAACAGTCATCACATCAGCGACACTTATTCCTTTTCCACCAACTTGCCAAGCACCTTCTAATTGATGAGCAGCAACAGCACCACCCCACAAAAAATCTTTTGGTAAACCTCTATTTTTCATAATTAAGTACCTGTGTTTATTGATAATTCAAATTTAGTATAAAAGGAAAAAAATAGAATTACTAACCAACTTTTTCCTTATTGATCAGGAAAAATATAAGTATATCTGGAGAGGACAGGTGATTAGTGAAATGTGCAGCTTTTTGTGATATTTACCGAAATGTGATAAATATCACAAAAATGAATAATAAACTTTAAATATTTGAAGTTAACTTTTAAATAAATTCTTCAAACCCATCAGTATATTTTGATGGCACAAACTCGATAATCTCATATTGAGCAATGTGATGAATATAAAACGGATCTTTTTGTAATATTGCTAGCGCTTGCTCTTTATTCTCAGCACGACAAATAATCACACCACCTGTACGAGGGACTTTTGGACCTGATGCAATAAAATGTCCCGATCGGTAATAGTCCTCAAGATAATCAATATGCTGTGACAAATATTTTTCTACTTCAGTAATGGGTTTTACATAAGTAAGTGTATAAATAAACATAATATAGATCCTTAATAAATATACAAAAAATAAATTTTTCAAAATGTTAAGCTGTGTTGCTCAACTTAAACCATTTAAATATCTATTTAGCTACCCATTTACCATCTTCACCTTTGTGATAAACCTTTTCGACAGCAGCCCAAGCTACTTTAAAAGCAATCGTTTCTGGTGCACTGTTATCACGCCGTTTATGCGGATCTTGATATTCCTTAATTGCACTATTAAATGCTTCTTTAAAAATATCTTGCGCATGTTCAGGCAAGACATGGCGTACTGAATCAGGTAAATCTTCACGTGTTTTATATGGCATATCACATCCCCCCTCATAAATTAATTTTGATGGCTGAAAATTTAAAATGGTAATAGTAAAAATAATACTCCACCTAATCAGCTTTCAGATATTATTCCGTTTACAAAATATTTAATTTTAAAATCAATAATTATAACAATATATATTTATTAAAAATTTTATTTAACTTGTAAATTCAACAATAAAAATATTTGCATATAAACACCGCTAAATATTTGATAATGCATTTCTATCTAGCATTCTTTTAATTAAGCTAACAACAAAAATTGGGCGTAAACGTTAAATTCGTTTGTTTACATCAACAACAAATCGTCCTTTTATTTGCCCTGCTATCATTTTATTTGCCACCTCAACACAATCATTTAGTGTGATTGTATTACTAATATGAGATAACACTTTTTCATCCAGATTGTGTGCCAATAAATTCCATGCTGCCACACGTTTATCATAATTTGCCATCACACTATCCACCCCAGCTAACGAAACACCTCTTAAAATAAACGGCGCGACCGTTGCTGGTAAGTCCATGCCTTGAGCAAGACCACAACACGCCACAATGCCACCATATTGAGTTTGGGCACAAGCATTTGCTAAAGTGTGCGAACCAACCGCATCGACAACAGCTGACCACAGTTCTTTTTGTAATGGTTTACCTGTTTCTTTTAAGGTTTGACCATCAATAATATTTACTGCGCCAAGTTGTCGTAAATAATGATCTTCTTCAATTTTACTCGTTGATGCGGTGACTTGATAACCAAGTTTAGTAAGTAATGCAACGGCAATTGAGCCAACTCCACCACTAGCACCTGTTACCAAAACCATACCATCTTGTGGTTTTACACCGAAATCAACAATACGTTGGACACAAAGGCCTGCTGTATAACCTGCCGTACCAATTGCCATTGCTTGATAATCTGTAAGTTTGTTGGGCAAGGGTATTAGCCAATCAGATTTTAAATAAGCATATTGTGACAAACATCCCCAATGAGTCTCGCCACACCCCCATCCATTTAATATAACTATATCGCCTTTTTGATAGCGACCACTACGACACTCTAGCACAATACCAACACCATCAATACCTGGTATCATTGGCCACTGTCTAACAACAGGACTTTTATTAGTTAAAGCTAGCGCATCTTTATAGTTAATACTTGAATAGGTTATTTGGATTAAGGTATCACCTTCTTGCGCTAATAACTGCTGTTTACTAATACTCTTTAAGGAGCATGAAAACCCCGTTTTTTCTTCTTTCGATAAAACAATGGCATTAAATGGCATAGTGTCTCCTCATCACATATAGTATCGGAACATCTAAATAATATAAGAAACCGCTTAAATATTAGATGTTATTTTAATATTCAAGAAAAAGCAATGTGATATGTTTGGTTGTGAGGAATAAATAAAAACTGAGCTGATAATAACAAATTACCATGCTCAGTTATAAATCAGAGTTACCAATTAAATAGGCTTGAATACTTAATTTTTAGTCGTATTATTTTGCTTTTTCTGCGCGGCTGATGAAACCGCACCAATAAATACAACATCACTTGATGAATTTAATGCAGTTTCAACCGAATCTTGAATGACTCCGATGGCAATTCCAATGCCAATCACTTTAGCTGAAATTTCGTTAGGTATACCAAACATACTACAAGCGACAGGAATAAGCAGTAACGATCCACCCGCAATCCCTGATGCCCCACAAGCACATACTGAAGTTACAATACAAAGTAATACCGCGGAATAGATATCAACATGTATACCAGCACTAGCTGGCATTGAGTTGACGGTGGCTAGAGTTAAAACCGTTATAGTAACGGCAGCACCTGACATATTAATTGCAGCGCCTAACGGTACTGCAACCGAATAAGTATCTTCATCCATTTTATATTTTTTACAGATCTCCATATTAACGGGAATATTTGCTGCTGAACTTCGGGTAAAGAAGGCTGGGATCGCACTCTCTTTTAAAGAGGTAAATACTAATGGATAAGGGTTTTTGTGCATAACTAAATAAGCTAATAATGGATTTATTACCAATGCAACAAACAGCATACAAGAAACTAACACAACCAATAGATGTGCATATTTCAGTAATTCACCAAAACCTGTTTCAGCTAGCGTTGAGGCCACTAATCCAAATACCCCTAAAGGAGCAAAGCGGATAATAATTCTTACAATAAAAGAAATAGCATAAGACAGATCATTCATCATGGTTTTAGTACTTTGGCTTGAGTGTCTTAATGCCAAGCCGATACCAACACCCCAAATGATAAGACCAATATAATTTGCATTAATTAGTGCATTTATGGGATTATCGATCATTTTTTCTAGCAAGGTTTTTAAAACAGCAGCAATACCGTTAGGTGGTGTAAGTTCAAGGTTATTTAACGTATCACCAAATGAAATCTGCGATGGAAATAAAAAACTAGCAATGGTTGCTATTAAAGCAGCTAAGATCATACCGACAAAATAAAGAGCAATTAATGGTCTCATATTGGCTTGTTTGCCATGTTGATGATTTGATATTGATGCAATTACCAAAATGAGCACTAGTATAGGAGCAACCGATTTTAAAGCATTAATAAATAGCCCACCTATAAGTGACATCGCTAATGCGGTATCTTTCGAAACCGCAGCAAGAATAATACCAAATATTAAACCCAACAAAATCTGCGGTATCAGCCCTATTTTAAAATAAAAACGAACCAAAGGATTGGATGAGTGCGTCATACTACTTTCCTGTTTATTTAAGACAAGCTCAAAACCTTACCATATTTAAGCAATAAATTTATATAAAAAAACATCACAATAAACTTTTTTTATATATTACTTTAATTAATCACTAAGTTTAATTATTAATTGAAAATCAAGTTAAGCTTAAAATCATCGCTTTTGGAAAAAAATCATAGAAAAGCCGTAGCATAACTCAGGCACGAAAAACGTGAGAAAAGATGACAAATCATTCAATTTATCTCAATTACCATTAGTGATCTATAAATAAAATTGTATATTTGCTTATTTTTGAATTAAAACTAATTAGATAAAAAATGGACAAAAAACTAGGTAAATAGCAACAGTGCTAGCCAAAAGTATAGCTACAAGGAAATTACTCACTCATTCAAATTTAGACAGTCATAACCTAAAAACAAGGAAAATCTCAATACATTATTTGCGTATCTTTAGAAGATTCGCAAAGCAGTTTATGTCACCAATGTGATAGAGTCTTTAAATAGTGTTGTTTCTATCCCATCAAGAAACGTAAGATTTTCCCAACCAATAACTCAGTTTAAAAAATCGTTTATTTATAACAATCCAACTCACTTCAGAAAAATGGACTATGCTTATTCAAAACTAAAAAAGTGCAATAGGTCGTTTATTGTAAAATTTGGTGACAGAATCAACCGTCACCTTTTGATGGCAAATACACAAAATTTAGAATGTGGTCTATCATTATGGCGATCTTATTTTAGATAGTTTGGGATCTTAAATCCGTAATAACATTAAAATAATAAATATATCAAATAGATAATATAATAATATCATCCACTAATTCTTAACTAATCATTATTTTCCTTGCCCTGGAATATGTTTTTTACCATAAACCCTT
>NZ_JBIDFB010000006.1:0-127767 GCF_046635565.1 Gilliamella sp. BG7
TTGCCGTGTTTTGCAACAATGGGGATTACTTAGTTTAAGATTGCATAGTAAAGCCGCACGTAAATTCAAGTATAAAAACAGATATGGCTCATCGCAATATTGCGCCCAACACGTTAGATAGGCAATTTAACCCTGATAAGCCTAATAAAACATGGGTAACCGATATTACTTATATTAAAACGGGGGAAGGTTGGTTATATTTGTCGGTGATTATTGATTTATATGGACGAAAAGTGATTGCAAGGCAAACCAGTCGCTACATAGACCGCCATTTAGTGTGTAATACATTAAAACAAGCCTTATTTCGGCGTCACCTTCCTAAAAATGTACTCATTCATAGTGACCAAGGAAGCCAATATTGCAGTGCTGATTTCAAACAATTATTATTACAATATGGGCTAAGACAAAGCATGAGTCGAAGAGGAAACTGCTTTGATAATGCGATTGTTGAAAGTTTTTTCCATACACTCAAAACACATATTATTCATGAATGTTACTACAAAACGAGGAAACTGGCTAATAAAGCACTATTTGAATATATTGAAATCTATTATAATCGGATACGCCGTCATTCAGCCAATGGCTGGGTATTACCTGAACAATATGAACAACAATATTACCAAAACGAAAAAATGATAGAGGCGGGCACTGTCTAATATTCTAGCGAGGATCACATTGGATACAGATTATCAAGTGGACGATTTTGCCACTCAATCACTTGTTCTTTCACTGAATCGGTCACTTTCGAAATGAGAGTTAGAGAGTACATTGCTTTGAAAGTGTTCGTAATTTCCCTTATGGCCATGCCTTTAGCATACAAAAGTAAGATTTGATGATTGATTTTATCGATTTGCGTTCGATGTTTTTTGACGAACTGTAGCTCAAAATCGCTTTCTCTATCATGCTTCTTCTGATTTTTTCACGTTCAAGATGCTCGGTCTTCTCAGTTTTCTTACTCAATAGAGTACTTTAAATATGAGCAAATACACAAATTGATTCATAGGTTAGGTCAATTTGCTCTACCACCATTTCTACATAATCGCCGTCTTTAAAACTTATATACTCTAATTTTCCTTGTACCTTTTTACTGCCTAGCCATTTAAAAATCCTCTTTCATCCACATCTTGTTCAATTAATGCTAATGCTTCATCAATATCAATAATATAGTTGGTATTGTTATTAGCTTGTGAATCATTTTTGTTAATATCAAACATATCCTTTAATACTTCAGTTTCAAACGCGGTGGTTTGCTGTTGTGGAGTTTGATAAATATGACTTTTATTATGAGGCATTAAATATTTATCGGTACGCAACGCGCAACGTTTAAGCCAAGTTTCAAGATTATCATCAGATAGCATAGTAATCGCAAAATCTAATACCATTGCGATTAAACCTACCAAGCCACCAAACATCCATAAGACCAACAGTAGTCCAGAAATAGAAGCAATTTTCTGCACACCTACACCTTTACCTAACATTTTAATCATCCAGAATGTGAATCTAGTAGTTAAAAACCGCCGAAACCAGATAAAGTGATAGGAAAATCCTATAAGGGTATTAGCACTTACTATTACAAATAATGTAACAATTTTAGCCCTCAGCAACACCTTTAAAGTTGTACTATGACGCTTTTTATCACTTTCACCAAGTTGATTTATCTCATTTAAAATCAATAGAAAAGATGCAATCCCCCCCGATAATGCCTTACCAATACTAAATACAACATTCCTCATCCCTTTAAATGCCGCCGTTACCATTGCCATTAATTCGACGCTAGCCGCGACTAAAGCAAAACCAACAGAGGCTTTTAAGGTTAAAAAATATTCATTTTATTTTAAATTAGGGTGGGTTTTGCTTAGACTATTGAAATTATACAGCTCAAGCATGGCAACCACCGCTGCCATACACTTGGATTTCAGTGTGGTAGAAAAGTTTTTGGAAATGCCGAGTTCGGCATCGCTCGCTTTAAAAATAAAGTGTAAAAATTTATTAGCTTTATTTTGTGATAAGGTGCGGTTAACTACAATGTTAAGCCGCCGATCAAGGTTTTAACTATAGCATCGTTTAGCAATGAGCTCGCTTTGCTGATTGGGGCCCTTTTGCGCAATTCCCAGCGAGGATGATACCGTGGCGCATTAGCGGTGCCAAAGTTAGGACCTTGATCTAAGTTAATTATGGCTGCGATCATTTGGTATTCTAAATGTAAATAGGAGATCGCCGTTCCTTTTAATACCCCTGCCGAGGTTAACGATAGCATTTTATACATTGCAGTACTGACAGAATAAAGCACGTTAGCAAGTTGGTTAAATACCGGTTGTAATACGTTGGTTATTTTAGCGATCGTTTCTTCACCAGATGTGAATCCTTTAATTTTAATTTGAAAGGGATTGTAAAACTTTTTTGACTTGAATAAAATTTCTTTTATATTCCTATTGGGATCGTTACGCTCTAAATCGTCAAGGGTCATAATGACATCTTGTACTTTTTTAAACGATAACGATATTTTAGCGTAAGACAGTGAATCTAAATTGGTTATCAGTTTCTCAACCGATTTTTCGATAAGCGTTTTATTTTGATTCGACTTGACTGTAGTTACCACTTGGTCAATCATGCTAAGTAACTCATCATTATGGTAAGCAAACATACGCCATAACATGCCATTAACACTATCGATTTTGGGTTTGGCGTAGTCTAAACTGGTCATGGGTTGTAAAAAGGTGTTGCCTTCTTCACACTGTTCAACCCCTTGGGTTACTTTGTTGATAATAAACGCAAATAAAATGCCTTCAATATTAATTTTCCGTAAATCATCGAGATCTGCTTCATTGATTTAGCCCAATTTAAGGGATTCTTATAGTTTTTTTTCGAACTTTTCTTCCAATTTTTGAAGTTCAGGGGAATTGTCATTATCAAAATCATATAACGCATTACCGTCAATGTCTTTGTAAACAGTTGTGTAAAAATTACTGTCACGTATCCACGTGATAAGTTGTTTAACACGGCTTTGATATTTTTCTTCAACCAACTTTATCAATTCGTTGTGTTTGTCTTCAAATGGTTTAATATTAACTAACTCTTCATATTTTCGCAGATATTTTTTGATATCTTGTTCACACTTCGTTTTTAATACCGATTCTTGGCTGAAAAAATCTTTAACCGATTTGTTATACTGTTGTACTAACTCGTTTTGAAGCGGTTTAATTAACATTGCTTCACTCGGGCTTATGCAATTAAGTTTCTATTTTTGAACTAAATTTTCATAAATTGATATATTAAATACTTCACCACCGGCTTTTTGATATAAACTAAACTTATAAAAATCGTTATAGTAGCCATACCCATCAGGCTTACTGTAAAGTTGTTCACGGATTAGTGTTTCCAGCCCGCGACTAGTGCAATACATAAGTTTGTCGGGGTGATGTTCTATTTTGCCGTTTTTCATTACCTATTTAACATACTGGTTATTATGGTTCGGAAAGGAATAGTCTTTGTAATATTTTTTCATTACTGCCAAAGATTTTGCTTGCTCAATGTAGCCTAAGGCATCGTATTCTAATTTTCGTTCTTTCTGATAATGTAAAACAGGGACATAGGATTCGTTATAATAACCATTTAATTCGGTTGCAATACCCAATCGCAATAATCATCGTTTTTTTTCTTGGACTGTAACGCTCCATGGTGAGCGCTAAGTGTTTGCTTGAGTTTGATGTAAAATCAGTCCAAGGTTCACAGGTGCTGTTTTTGTCTAACATTTTTGCGTCAAATTGGTATTGTTGTTCACGACCTTTACTAAATTGTTCATTAAATTTTACCCATGCTTAGGCGTTTTCGTTGTCTTTATTGAAACTAAGGTATCGATTTTCATCATAAGGTAGCTGGTCACGGTTTATGTTAGGGTCAAAATCTAATATGCTTTGAATGTTGCTGTGGTTTGCTGTCCGTTGCTATTTAAGCCTTTGTAGTGCTCAGCATAACGATAGTCGGTACCATAGGTGGTGCGGTCTTTGGGTTGGGTGTTCATCTTGTTCTGGATAAGCACCTGTGCATCACGGTAGTTATAGTCTTGTACCTTGACTGAGGAGACTACCACTTCGCTATGCAAGGTGATATCCCACGCACTTTCAACGCCAGTATCTGCCATGCCACTGGGTTGTTTATAGTCGATATCAACCACCTGCGCATAACATTGCTCATAATCACTTAACACCATCACATCACAGTGGTGCTCAACGTGCGTTTCAAAGCGAAACCAAATCCCCACATCGGCCAATAAGCGTTGAATAAAGGCCAGGTCACTTTCTTGCCACTGAGTGATAAACTCCCGCTCAGGATAGCGGTCTTTTAGCGCTAAACGATAATCAATCCCCGTCAAACTATGACTGCGTAGTACTTCTTCAACCACACTGACCACACTTTAATGTTGAAATATTGCACTATTTTGCTCCATTGCCAATCTCGCTAAGCACAAAGATAATACCACCTGATAATGCGCTTCATCTTTATTGACCGATAAACTGACTAAATTCGGTAATCACCCCATGCAAGGTGCGTTTATTACTCAACGTGGGCAAGTCACTTAATGATTGAATAGCGAAAGTTAATGGTTTGTTGATAACAGGATTAAAGGTAAAGTGCGCTTTTTGGTTAAGGAAAGCATACGACGATAAGCTTTTGTCGGGACTGGTAAAACAAATCGTATAATATCAAGGCTGGTTTAACAATGCCTTTCTTTCAACATGCAAAACCGACATCGGCAAGCCGAATTTATCTACGGTTAAGGTAGAACGATTATGGCTAACATCACTCAAACCACCAAGTAATTTGTCAGCGAGTCCCTCACCTAATTGACCAACTATGTGATTAAGTCTGTTTTCCATATTGTTCTCCTTATTTCCTTATAATTCACTTATTTTATTTTTTATTATGTGATTCTTTTATCAATATTCCATTGTTTATTATTGCTATTTTAAGCATAATGGCAACACTAACGATTACGCAAACAGAGTATAAACTATTTTATCAAAAAATTTAACTTTTTTGATAAATACCGTTGTTTAATATCAATAATTTGTTGAAATGATTCGCGTTGATTACAGTAATTGGAGAAACTACTGTAATGAATATATATAAAAAAAGCACTAACTTTTATCTGCCCAAAATTAGTGTTTTCCCTATAAAAAACACACAGGTAGTTCTTTGTTTTTATTTTTATTTGTCTATTTTTTATAAATATAAATAAAACAAATAGTTATTATTTCTTATGCTAATATTTAGCCCCATTAAGGCGCTTATGCACCTTAATTAAATATGCTAACAATAAATATAGCTATTTGACTGTTTTTTCACTGCGCGATAAGCCTATAATTCCTGAGCGAACGGTTTCAACAATATTGCATGTTTCACGGATTGAGGCTAAAAATGAGTCTAGTTTTTCGCTAGTACCCGATAATTGTATGATATAATGTGTCGCAGTGACATCTACGATCGATCCTCTAAAAATATCAGCACAACGTTTAACCTCATCACGCGCCTGTGAACCTTTTGCTTCCACTTTTACTAGCATTATTTCACGCTCTACATGTGGTCCTTCGGTCAAATCATGCACACGGTAGACGTTGACGAGCTTATGTAATTGTTTTTGGATCTGTTCAATCACATGCTCATCGCCCGAGGTCTGGATTGTCATGCGGTGCATGGTTGGATCTTCGGTTTGCGCAGTGGTGATAGTTTCGATATTAAAACCACGTTGCGAAAACAAGCCGATAATTCGTGATAATGCGCCGGGTTCGTTTTCGGTTAAGATTGATAATATATAACGCATTAGGTTCTCTCCGTTTTACTAAGCCACATTTCGTTCATTGCACCACCTCGAACTTGCATTGGATATACATGTTCAGTTGCATCGGTCATTACATCAACAAAAACCAAACGGTTTTTAATTGCCAATGCTTGTTTCAGTTTAGGTTCCAGTTCCTCACGTTTCGTTATTACCATCCCAACATGACCATAGGCTTCTGCAATTTTGGCAAAATCAGGTAAAGATTCCATATAAGAACTTGAATGTCGTCCAGCATAAATCATATCTTGCCACTGTTTAACCATACCTAAAAAACGGTTGTTCAAATTTAAAACCACTATTGGTAAGCCATATTGCAATGCGGTTGATAATTCTTGAATATTCATTTGGATACTACCATCGCCTGTTACGCATACAACGGTTTTTTTAGGATATGCCAATTTGACTCCCAGCGCCGCTGGCAAACCAAATCCCATCGTGCCAAGGCCACCCGAGGTAATAAAGTGACGCGGTTTGTCAAATGGATAATAAAGCGCAGTAAACATTTGATGTTGGCCAACATCGGTTGTCACAAATGCATCGCCTTTGGTTAGTTTGTATAACACTTGTATAGCTTCTTGTGGTTTTATGCTTTGCCCTTCATGGTTATAAGCTAAGCAGTGACGTGTTCGCCAGTGTTCTATCTGTTTCCACCAATCAATTAATGCGTCAAGATCACGTTCTGTATTTGACTCATCTAACATAGACAGCAAAGTTTCAAGAACAACTTTTGCGTCTCCAACTACAGGAATAGAAGCAGATATAGTTTTTGAAATAGAAGTCGGATCGATATCAACATGAATAATTTTGGCTTTTGGACAATATTTTTCAACATTATTAGTTGTTCGATCATCAAAACGGGCACCGATTGCAAAAATTACATCGGCATTATGCATGGCCATATTGGCTTCATAAACACCGTGCATGCCTATCATACCAAGGTAATGTTTATCAGTTCCCGGAAAAGCACTAATACCCATTAACGTTGAAGCAACAGGTAAGTTTAGTTTTTCTGCAAGTGTCTTTATTTCATTACTAGCATCGGCGGCAATAACCCCTCCACCAATAAATAGCACTGGCTTTTTAGCCGATAATAACGTGGTTAATGCTTTTTTGATCTGTTTTTTATGGCCTTGAATAGTTGGATTGTAAGATCGCATTAAAACTGATTTTGGATAGTGATAATTGTATTTGTTAGCTGGATTAACAATATCTTTCGGTAGATCGATAACGACTGGGCCAGACCTCCCTGTCGATGCAATATAAAATGCTTTTTTGATGGTTTCTGGAATATCTTTACTATCTTTGACTAAAAAGCTGTGTTTAACAATCGGACGCGAAATTCCGATCATATCACATTCTTGGAATGCATCATTACCAATTAGGTTACTGGCAACTTGTCCAGACAATATAACTAGTGGAACCGAATCCATGTAAGCTGTTGCAATACCAGTAATAGTGTTTGTTGCCCCAGGTCCTGATGTCACTAAAACAACACCAACATTCCCAGTTGCTCTGGCGTAACCATCAGCCATATGTACCGCAGCTTGTTCATGACGAACTAATATGTGTTCAATGCCTCCTAACGTGTGAATGGCATCATAAATATCAAGAACACTACCACCGGGATAGCCAAATATCTGTTTTACTCCTTGGTCAATCAAAGATTGAATAACCATCTCCGCGCCTGACAGTTTTGCCATGGTTGTTGCCTCCAATGTAACTGATTAGTCATTTAGTGGTTTATTTTGCATCAACTTATAAACAAAATCAATTAAAGTCAATTGCCTAAGTTTCTTAAAGAAAAAATGTCCACTAATAAAATTAATTTTTAAAATATTATGAATATTATCCATAATCTATCTATTTTATTTAAATATTGCTAATTGATTTTATTGTTATTTTTTTATTTTTTATATAAACTCAGAAGATAAGTATTTCTAGCCATAACGGTACTAGGATTCTTCATTACCCAAAGGTACAAATATGAGCAATATTTCTTCTAAACCAACCTCTCTTGCTGACTGGCAATTAGTTAAAGTTACTGGTGAGGATAACCGTGCTTTTCTGCAAGGTCAAATAACCAACGATATTAACCGAATTTCAGAACAATCTACGCTTTATGCTGCTCATTGTGACAGTAAAGGCCGAATGTGGAGTACTTTATTGTTATTTCAACGAGGTAACGATATTTACTATATTGAGCGTAAAAGTGTTGTTAAAAAACAGGTTGCCGAACTAGCAAAATACGCTGTTTTTTCTAAAGTAACTATTGCACCAGTCGAAGATTTAAATATGGTCGGCTTGGTTGGGGATGCGATTCCCACTGAAATAGTAGGAAAATTAAGCGATAAAAACTGTTTTACTGAAAATAATATCACCTATATCAAACTACCTTTACCGCAAATGCGTGTTATTATGGTAACACCGGAGCCTATTTCTGAAGATTTACATCCATGTAGCGACTGGCTAAAACTTGATTTGCAAGCTGGTTACCCTATCATTGATAATGACAATATGGCAATATTATTACCACAAGCCTGTAATTTGCAATCTTATGACGCAATCAGCTTTGAAAAAGGTTGTTACTGTGGTCAGGAAATGGTAGCTAGAGCACAATTCCGTGGAGCAAATACTCGTGGGATGTATGTAATAAAGGGTACGAGTGATGTTCTACCTAAAATAGGTAGTACGCTTGAGTATAAACTTGCCGGTGGTTGGCGAGAAGGGGGGCTTGTGTTAGCTGCGGCAAAACTAGACGAAAAAGACGGTGTTTGTGTCCAAGTGGTACTTAATAATGGAATTGATTTAAATACGCCATTTAGAGTATATGGAAATGACAACAGCCGAATGACATTTTAATTGTTTTCAACTAATAAGCTGGAATAACACAATGTTTACTCCAGCTGTCGTTGGTATCTCGTTTTAACTTAGTTAGCAAGTTCTTGGTTAACAATTTCAACAAAATAGCTTACACCAGTTGTTAACACTTCATCATTAAAGTTAAAAGCTGGATTATGTAAATTAGCCCCTTTACCAGCGCCCAACCATACATAAACACCTGGAATTTTTTGTAGCATAAAAGCAAAATCTTCTGAACCCATTGAAGGAAGAGGATCAATAATTAAGCTATCTTGTCCCACAACTTTTTTAGCAGCTGCAATAGCAATATCGGCTTGTTTAGCATAATTGATTGTGGCAGGGTAACGACGTTGATAATCAACTTCGGCTTCGGCTCCAAATGTTGTGGCAATACCCGTTGCTATTTGTTTAATACGATTTTCAGCCATATCTTGTACTTGTTCACCAAATGTCCTAACAGTACCACGAATAACCGCTTCCTGAGGTAACACATTCCAGGTATCACCACTATGAATTTGCGTTACACTAACTACCAACGAACTTAAAGGATCAGCATTACGGCTCACAACACTTTGTAACCCATTTACGATTTGCGTAGCTGTCAAAATTGTATCTTTGCCTAGATGAGGTGCAGCGGCATGAGCACCAACACCTGTTATTTTGATCTCAAACACATCATATGATGCCATCATTGGACCATGATTAATATAAAAGTGATTTAACTCCATATTAGGCTGATTATGCATGCCATATACTGCTTCAATCGGAAATCGTTCAAATAAGCCATTTTCAACCATTACTCTGGCTCCGCCTTCGTTTTCTTCAGCCGGTTGAAAAATAAAAACAACAGTACCAGCAAAATCACGGTGTTCACTAAGATATTTAGCCGTTCCTAATAACATAGCAGTATGCCCATCATGACCACACCCATGCATTTTGCCAGAAATGGTTGAGCAATAATTAATATTATTTTCTTCAATAATATCTAATGCATCTATATCAGCTCGCAGAGCAATCCATCGTCCATCACGATTACCTTTAATAATACCAACAACTCCTGTTGGAGCAAAATCAGTATATAACTCGGTAATACCAAAGGATTGTAACTTTTCGATAATAAATTGCGTGGTTTTAACCTCTTCAAAGGCTGTTTCTGGATGGGCGTGAATATGATGACGCCATGCTATCATATCGGTTTTCAATTGATTAATGCTATTAGATATCATAAGTAATTCCTTATTTACTGAATAACTTGCAGTTCAACAAGCTAGCTAACAATATAACGCAATTTTTACTTTTATAAAAATAACTAATTTTACTATGGATATCAATTTTAGTTATATATTACATCTATTGAAAAAATAATAGCTTTATAAAATTTTAATACTTTCTTGATTAACAATAAATTGATTAAAACACAAGTTTTCCTGAAACTTTTTAACAAAAATAATAAATCACATAACCAGAAATTAATAAGAAAGGACCAAATGGAATAACTTTTGATTTTGGTTTATTGATCACATATCGCAAAAAAAGAAAATATATAATCCCTAATAAGGAAGCAAAAAATAATAACATTGGTAATAATGTATAAGGCAACCAAGCGCCAAGAGCGGCAAGCAATTTAATATCGCCTCCCCCTAATCCCTGTTTTTTAGATACCAAATAAAATAAAGTAGCAGGTATTTTTAATAATAGATATCCCCAAAAGATACCTAGCAAAGCATCGGTTAAAACGATGTTTGCCAAATCAAAATAGGCAAGCATTACACCTGTCCACATTAATGGTTGGATAAACAAATCTGGCAATAAATAGTATTTAAAATCGATTAAAGCTAAAAGTAAAAAATAACAACCAAGAATCATTAAAATACCGCTTTGATAATTGATGCTTTTATCAATATAGATAAAAGTAAATAAAACAGCGACAAATAATTCAACAATAAGATATTGGCATGAAATATTGGTATCGCAGTAATAACAACGTCGTTTTAATATTAACCAAGAAATAATCGGTATCAATTGCCAAGCTTTCAGCTTACTATGACAATGTGGGCAAGCAGATCGATGAAAACTAATTCGACATAAATATTGGTATGATGTCAGTGTTGGCAAATAACGATAATAAGCAACATAAACAAAGCTACCGATACAAAGACCTAAATAGTTAATAATAAATACTAACATTAGTGAATTACATCGCCCATTTGGAATATCGGTAAATACATAGCCACAATTAAACTGCCAATAATTAAAGACAAAACAAGCATTAATAATGGCTCAAATGCTTGCGATAAATTATCGGTTAAGGTTTGATTTTGTTCTTGATAATAAGTTGCTAATTTATCGAGCATTAAATCTAGTGTGCCTGACTCCTCTCCCACATGAATTAACTGTGAACATAAATTAGGAAAATATCGTTGCCCATGCAATACATGGCTAAATGAAAGCCCTTGCTCAATACCTACAATAATTTGCGAAATACTATCACGATAAAGAAAATAATTAGTAGTATTAGCCGCCGCAGTTAAACCAGTCAATAATGGTATACCTGCTTTTTGAGTGATTCCAATTGTTTGGAAAATCTGAGTTAAGCAAGTGGTTTGAATAATTTTTCCAATAAAGGGAAATTTTATTACTATCATTTCGATTTTACGTCGATAACGCACTTTTAAATAGCGCTGATAACAAAAATAACTAATAAAAAATACGATACACCAAATTAACCAGCTTTGTTGCAAATAACTCGAAAAATCAATAACACCTTGTGTAAAGGCTGGTAGTTCAGCATCGAAATTTTGATAAATATCTGAAAATTTTGGTAAAACAAATAATAACATCACCAAACTTGCCATCATTGCAATCAATAATAAAAACAACGGATAACGCATTGCTTTTTTTATACTTTTTTGTAGTTTGATTGATTTTTCAAGCAATAATGCTAACTGCTCAAAGCTTTCATCAAGCTGTCCTGTCAGTTCGCCTGTTGCAATAATTTCACAATACAAGGGGGAAAACACCAAGTGATGTTGCTGCAATACTTGAGATAAAAATTCGCCTTTAGTAACTTGTTGTTTGATATCAAGCAACAAATATTGCCAATGCGGTTTGGTTTGCTCTTGAGCAAGCAATTGTAATGTATCAATAATAGATAATCCCGCCTTTAACATGGTAGCTAATTGCTTGGTAATCAACAATAGATCTGTACGATTAAAACTACGTGCGGTAATAATTTTACCAGCTTTAATCTTAATGGCTATTTTACCTTGCAACAATAACTGCCGTTTAACCGCTTTTGATGACTCAGCAATGATTTTGTTTTGATTAAAATCTAAATCATACCAATAATAAAGCCTTTTCATGCCAAATCTCCCAGTACCCGATTTAATTCAGCTAACGTTGTCATACCCTGTATCACTAATTTTTGTCCTGCTTTTTTTAACGAAATCATGTTGGAGGATAAAATAGTTTGATTAGCTAACATTTGTCGTTGAATATCGGGGGTGATGACTAACAGCTCGTATAATCCAATTCTTCCTTTATAACCTCCAATACAATTAGAGCATCCTAAAGCCAAATTATGTGGTACATATTCATTGCCAAACATAACCAGCTCATTCGCTATTATCTTGCAATGTGGGCACAATTTTCTAACTAACCGCTGAGCGATGATTAATTTTAGACTTGATGCAAGCAGATAATTTTCAATGCCCATTTGCTTTAAACGTGTTATTGCCTCTACACTTGAATTAGTATGCAAAGTAGATAGAACTAGATGTCCAGTCTGAGCTGCTTGTATAGCAATTTCAGCAGTTTCACGATCGCGAATTTCACCTATCATCATCACATCAGGATCTTGCCGCAATAAGGCACGTAATACGATAGCAAAAGTCAGCCCAGCCTTAAGATTAATAGCGGTTTGATTAATGCCTTCTAAAGGAATTTCAATGGGATCCTCAACGCTACAGATGTTGCGTTCGATCTTATTTAGCCACTTTAATCCACTATATAACGTTACCGTCTTACCGCTTCCTGTTGGACCTGTAACTAAAATCAATCCTTGTGGATAGTTTAAAATTTGTTTAAATGTTAACAAATCAGTGTCGGTTAACCCCAAATCATTAATTGTTAATTCAGATTCATGGTTATCCATTACTCTTAAAACAATTTTTTCCCCATTCATTACAGGTAAAGTAGCAATACGCATGGTATAACTGTCAATAACGAGCTGGCCATCTTGTGGCAATCGATGTTCAGCTATATTTAATTGAGACATGATTTTTAGTCTTGCTGTTATCTGCTTAGCTAATGCAAGGGACGGTGACAACATATCATGTAAAACACCATCAATACGCATGCGTATACGATAACTATGTTGATAAGGTTCAAAATGAATATCCGAAGCGCGCTTATCTAATGCTCCAAGCAGCAATTTATCGATACTTTCGATCAACTGTTCTTCTTGCATAAAGGCATTTCCTTATCCGTCAATTTTAAAATACGAACATTAGAATTTAAAAATATCTTCACAAGCACTGGTTAAATTAGTATCTGTTGGAGATGTGGTACAAACTCGACTCCAATCTAAATTTCCATGAGTAGCATTGATTGTTGGTGTCAGTGTGGTAGTTAACCCTGTTAAGGCACTGGTCCCTACTAATGTAATGACCCCATTATCGACTGTAATAGAAGTAATATAATTTGTGGTTCGACTCGCAGGAATACCGTTAATACCATTACTACAATTGGTTAAACCGCCTTGCTCGACTGCACAAATTTCGACAGCTGTTTTATACGATGTCATTGTTTGCAACATATCGGTTAAGGCAGCTTTTTTTACATATCCTTGATAAGTAGGTACGCCGATAGCGGCTAAGATAGCGACAACAATAATTGCAATCATAAGTTCAAATAATGTAAAGCCTGATTGATTAGACATAAATACCTCGTTTTTTATTTAATGATTTAATGGAAGAACCTTTATAACAAAACAAAAGAATGGAATAATAACAAAACAGCAAAATTGGAAAGTAAAATCCTTAATGCTGTTAATTATTACGTTGTATGTTCAATTTTTGCGAAACAAATCGCAAAACAAACAATCCATACATCGGTTTATCAGATAAGTTTGGAGTCAATATGTCCCTAAAAATTGTTAATGGCTGGTTACAAGGTATAAAGCAGGTTGTTTCGCCTTTTTATAATGAACGGCCTGTTAATAAACCGATATCACTACTTGTTATCCATAATATAAGCTTACCGCCCAACCAATATGGTGGTCCTTATGTTGAGCAATTATTTACTGGTCGGCTCGATTCCAACCAGCACCCGTACTTTGCTTCGATTCATCAACTTGAAGTATCAAGCCATCTATTTATTCGACGTGATGGCGAAATTATTCAATTTGTTCCATTTGATAAACGTGCCTGGCATGCAGGAAAATCAATATTTGAAGGGCAAGAAAATTGTAACGATTTTTCGATCGGTATTGAAATGGAAGGATGCGATAACGATAACTTTACCGAACAACAATATCAGCAATTAGTAAATGTGACGTTATTATTACAACAAACTTATGCCATCAAAGGTATTACTGGCCATAGCGATATTGCCCCAGATCGAAAAACAGATCCCGGCCCCTGTTTTGATTGGCAACATTATCAGAATTTACTAACACAAAAATCGCAAGGACAAAAGCTACTAAATCAGCTTAAACAAATTATTGAAGAATTACAAAAAATCAAGTTATGGCAAACTATACCGCCAAATCCCGATGCATTTTTAAGCCAAGAACCTTTTGCTATTGACACCATGCAAGCACACGAGTGGTTACAATGGATTTTTATTCCACGTATACAAGCAATGATTGACGCCAAAACAAATTTACCCAAATTTGCTCTACACCCTTATTTTGAAGAAGCGCTAAAAGAGCAAGAACAAGATGTTAATTATCTACTTTATCTAATTAAGCAACTTGATGATTTAGCGAAATTTAATCATGATAAATTACCACATTAATATGCGGTAATAATTATGATAATCACAGCCCAAAAGCCTTCCGTCGGAATATTAATTTTATTGAAATTTTTTAGATTAATTTCCACTATTATTCATTCGGCGATACTGATTAACCGCTTGCTGATGATTACTGTAAGTATGTGAGAATGTGTGTCCCCCTGTTCCATTCGCCACAAAAAACAGATAATTAGTTTTAGCTGGATGTGCAGCTGCTTCAAGCGAGGCAAGGCTTGGCATTGCAATTGGAGTTGGCGGTAATCCTTCAATAACATAAGTATTATAAGGATTTCCAGTATCGGTTAAATCAACGCGTCTAATAGTACCTTTATAGTCATCACCTAAACCATAAATAATGGTGGGATCAGTTTGTAACTTCATTTTTCTTTTTAGACGATTAACAAATACCGAAGCCACATTTGCCCGTTCAGAACTAATGCCGGTTTCTTTTTCAATAATTGATGCAATAATAAGGAGCTCATAAGGCGATTGATATGGAAGATCCTCATCGCGATTGTCCCAAATTTTTTGCAGATTACTTTTCATCGTCATATACGCACGTTTTAGGATATTAATATCTAAAGTATCTGCGGTATAAAGATAAGTATCAGGCGATAACCAGCCTTCAATCGATCCTTCAATGCCTAATAACTTAGCAATTTCTTTATCTGTTTTTCCAACTAAAGTTTGCCCAATGTAAGGGGTATTTTGAATAACATTTAACCAATCTTTAGCTCGTTTACCTTCCACAAACTGAATTGAAAAATTGCTTTCTTTGCCCGACACTAATAATTGCAAAAACCCTTCAACAGTCATATGCGGGTGTAATTGATAAGTTCCTGCTTTAATGGATCTTAATGAGGGTTCTAATTTACACAAATAAGGGAGCAAATATGCCCTTTCGAGTAATTGGCTTTCTTTAACTTGCTCAACTAACTGATGCATGGATGTGCCTTTTTTCAAAACAAACATTTGATTTTCGGCAGTAACTTGCATCTGTTGTTTAGAAAACTGTTGTAAAAAGTAATAACCAATACTGATCGAGCCACCAACAATTAATATAAGGGTGAGTAAAGTGTATAAAAATATTTTTTTAATCATAACCTAATTTATCTATCTACTATAATGAATTTTTGCGCGTGAAGTTAAGCGCGTTATTAATTCGTAAGCACTAATTCCTGTGTGCTTTGCAATTTCTTCAACGGGAAGTCCAGGTCCCCAAAATATGACTTCGTCACCGGGTTTTTCAAGGCAATTTATACCTAAATCAACCACAATCATATCCATTGAGACGCGACCTACAATTGGTACTTTTCGCCCATTAATCAATACTGGGGTATTTTCTGGAATATTTCGTGGGTAACCATCACCATAACCCATTGCAACCACACCCAATTCAGTATCTTGCTGGCTACACCATATTTGACCATAGCCAACTGATTCACCTTTTTTGTGTTTCCGTACAGCAATTAATTCAGATTTAAACGTCATCGCGGGTTGTAGCTCGGCAATCGGTTCATCAAAAGGTGAAACACCATATAAAGCAATACCCTGACGCACAACATCGCGCTGAGCTTCTGGCCAGGCTAATATACCGCCCGATGCGGCAATTGAGCACTTGCCAATAAGTGATTTATCATCAATGGAATCAATAAACCGATCAAATAGTTCTATTTGCTTTAACGTTTGTTTTGAAGTGAGATCATCAGCCGAACTGAAATGGCTCATAATGTTAATTGGTTTACGAACTACTGAACAACTAGCCAAACGATAAAATTCGTCCTTTGCTTCATCAGGACAAAAACCTAACCGATGCATCCCTGTATCAAGCTTAAACCATGTGGTAATTTGATCTTTACGGAGGGATGTTTGCAATATATCAATTTGCCATTTGCTATGAATAGCTGGTTGAACATTAAAATCAATAAAATAATCCAAATCATCATGCGGGAAAAAACCTTCCAAAGCCAGAATCGGCGTGTTAATACAATTGTTTCGCAATTGCATGGCTTCGGTAAAGCGCGATACACCAAAATAATTCACTTTATCATGTAGTAATTGAGCAATCTCCTCAATACCGTGTGAATAAGCATTGGCTTTTATAATTGCAACTAGTTGACTATTTGGAGCCATTTTTTTGAGATACTCAACATTATGAATAACTGCTTGACGATTAACTTCAACAACTACAATAGACATTTCTTTGTTCCAGACTCTTATCAAGCCATTATTTTAAATTCTGTTTCTAATAATAACAAATTTTTCACAGCATACAAATCGGTATAAATTTTAGGTATTTTTGAGAATTAGTATTTTTAATCAAGAGAATATGCTAAACCGTAATGTTAACTTTATGACGAGTTAACATTTGTTTTGTCATGGTAGACGTTAATAATCGTAATAACTTACCTACTCACCAAGTTTTTATAAAGGTGCCTTAATGCCATTGTAGGATGATAAACTAACATTCTAGGGCCTGAAAATTGCATTACCTGTTTAATTTTTAGTTTATAATCTTTACGATAACAATGTTTAGGGCAACGTTCACACGTCGTTTTTTCTTCACCAAAACGACACATTGTTAAGCGTTGCATAGCATATTGCAATAAATCGTTGCATTCCTCACATAACTGATGATGTTGGCTATGATGTTGTTTACGGCAATATAAATAGATCATCGCACTAACTGTTGCTTTTTCTTTTTGTATTTTAGGACCGTTATTGTTTGCAACCATAATTACATACACGTTAATTAAGAATGTGATAAAATAAAAATACCGAATATGATTACAAGGATTTGTTGTAATGGCAAGAATTATCAATAAAGATACAACTGTTTGCATGTCCCTTTCGGCAAGACCAAGCAATTTTGGTACCCGCTTTCATAACTATTTGTATGAAAAACTCGATCTTAATTACTTATATAAAGCCTTTACTACCAATAATTTGAAAGATGCAATATATGGCATTAAAGCTTTAGCTATTAGAGGTTGCGCAATTTCAATGCCTTATAAAGAAGCTTGCATTGAGTTTATTGATGAATTAGATGGCTCGGTAAAATCTATTCAGTCGGTAAATACCATTGTTAATACCAACCATCATTTAAAAGCCTATAACACTGATTATATTGCTGTTGCTAAACTCATTGTAGAAAATAAGATTGATAACACAACACCATTTGTATTAAAAGGCAGCGGAGGCATGGCTAATGCGGTGATCGGAGCTTTTTATGATGCGGGATTTAAAAATGGTATTATTGCTGCACGCAACCAACAAAAAGGCGAAACATTATCCAAACGATATGGCTATAAATGGGTAAAAGATGAGCAAGAAATATTGCCACATCAAGCCAAATTGATTATCAATGTTACCCCAATTGGTATGCTTGGTGGTATTGAGTCTGAGGCGCTTGCATTTCCCACAACTATGATAAAAAATGCCGATATTGTGTTTGATGTAGTTGCCCTTCCCGTTGATACTCCCATGATAAAATATGCAAAAAAGCTAAATAAAATCATTATTTTAGGTTCTGATGTTGCTGTTTTACAAGCGCTTGAACAGTTTGTGTTATATACCGGTGTAACCCCGAGCGATGAGTTAGTAAGGCAAGCAGGAGAATTTGCAAGGCAAGGTTAAATAATGTTATTCATTCCACCGGTGGAATTTAAATAAAATTTAAGTTAATAATTTATAACATTGTTTGTAAAAAAACGCTGAGTTGTTTACACTTCATGGTTAAAATAATCATCTAAAAACTCATAAGGCGTTTTTCCAAAAATCTCTTTATGCGGTTTAACGGTATTATAAAAATTAATAAAGCGTTTAAGCTTTTGTTTTATCGCTTTTGAATCGCTAAATATTTGCTAATTCTGCCACACCCCAATTTAAACATTCTATCAACCTTCTCATTCGTTTAAGTGCAGTCAAGTTGAGTGAATTTTTCATTTATATGAGGGTTACTATCTATTTTATTGGTTCAAAAATAAATTAACTTTTATTAAAAATATTCAGGAGTCTACACCGTTTGGTAATTAATTGAGAATTAGCGAAATCTATTTATTAAAAAGAATGATAACCATCGTATCAATCAAAATTAACGTTATACTCCACTACAAAATTATTTTGGTGGAGCTTGAAGTTTTTTATTTGCAGATGGTGAATTATCATTAAATTTTTTATTAATTATTGAGTGCTGAAAATAAAGGATAATTAGCATTTTCACCTATCTTTTTTAAGCGGTTTTGGGCAATAATTATGTTGTCTTGCCATTTTTCATCTTTTGCCCACATTTCAATCACCAATGGTGCAACATAATTCATAGCACGAAGTGTATTGAAAATAGCATCAAAATCAACCTCGCCTTCGCCAATAACCAGATTCCTAAATTGTCCCGAATAATCAGCTTTAACTTTGAAGGTATCTTTTAGATGAATTTGAACGATATGATCACAGCTTAACATGAGCTCAGTGCAAGTATCATAATTCCAGCCGGTAATATTACCGACATCAGGATAAGCCATAAAGTAAGGCGAATCGATATTTTTTTTGAGGATTTCGAATTTGCTTAAACTGTTAAGATACGGCGTATCCATAATTTCAACGGCTAACATCACCCCTGCTCGCTCAGCTTGCTTAACTGCCCACTGCATACCTTGAATAAAACGCTGATGCGTTTGTAAGTCAGCAGTTTCATAATAAACATCATATCCAGCCAACTGGATTACTCTCACCCCCAACTTATAAGCTAACGTAATAGCTTTATCCATAATGATTTTAGCTTCATTGCGTATGTCATTATTGGCTGAACCGAATGGATATTTACGATGCGCACTTAAACACATGGAATGTAGAGGAATTCCGATTTTTTCACATTGATGTCTGAGTGAATAAATCTCATCGTCAGACCAATCTAACCTGGCGCGACGTTCATCCGATTCATCGATAGAAATTTCAATGAAATCAAATCCTAACTCTTTAGTTACTTTTAATTTATCTTGCCATAATAGCTGGTTAGGTAGGGCTTTTTCATAAATACCAATACGAGGAGTATTTTGGGGTTGATACAGTTTTTTTGATATATCTTTACTTTGCGACATAGTGATAATCCATTTTTTATATAAAAAGATACCATGCAGCCGATTTTTTCGACTACATATTGTCATTACCAATATTTTGCGATCTGATCTCTTAATGCCTTCGCAGTTTTTTGACCGTTTTCGTTAGCCAGCGCACGACCAGCAATAAAGGCTTTGGTTTTTATACCCGCAAATAGATGAATATCTCCTGGCACAATTCCACCGGTAATTGATAATTCAAGCCCTAAATCAGATAACTGACGCATTTTAGTTATATCATCTTCGCTCCAACCAATACCGGAAAGCTCAGCATCACGAGAACGATGATAGATTGCCTGTTTAATACCTAATTTCCGCCATGCTTTAGCGTCGTCTAATGTCCAATGGCCATATAATTCGATTTGAATTTCGCCATTAAATTCATCAGCTACTTTTTTACATGCTTCTACAGTTGCGATATGTGCTGCAGCCGATACGGTTAACCAATTTGCTCCAGCTGAAAAGGCCATTTTAGCCAAAATAGCACCACCGTCAGTAGTTTTCAAATCGCAAACCAAAATATGGCTTGGATACAACGTTCTTAAGGTTTTGACGCTCTCCATTCCTGCGCCAAAGGCCAAAATAGTGCCAATTTCAATGATATCAACAAAATCAGCTACATTTTTCGCAACGTCTAAGGCTGGCACTAATTTGGCTTGATCTAAAGCTATTTGTAATTTAGGTGCTGTCATATTGTTGTCCTCGTATTTGTTATTTCTGACCATAGTAAGCATTTGCTCCATGTTTACGAAAATAGTGTTTATCAGATAGTGTTTGTTGGATTTTTATTGTTTGATTAAGTTGTCGAGTCGAAATTGCCATCATTGCTACTTCTTCCAATACAACAGCATTATGTACAGCCTCTAGGGCATTTTTTCCCCAGCAAAATGGTGCATGACCAGATATAACGATCCCCGGCATTGCAACTGGATCTAAACCTCGACGTTTAAATTCTTCTATTATTACTAATCCAGTATTTTTTTCATAATCGAACGCAATTTCATTATCTGTTAATTTTCGCGTACAAGGCACATCGCCATAAAAATAATCAGCGTGAGTTGTACCTAGAGCAGGAATATCTAATTCCGCTTGTGCCCAAATAGTGGCATAACGAGAATGTGTGTGCACAATACCACTAATTTGTGGAAATGCTTTATACAATTCAATATGCGTTGCGGTATCGCTTGAAGGGTTTAACTTACCTTCAACTATGTCACCAGTTAGCGAAACAACCACAATATCATCAACCGTCATATCACTATATTCAACACCAGAAGGTTTGATGGCAATAATGCTTTTATCACGATCGATTTCAGATACATTACCCCAAGTAAAAGTCACCAAATGATGTTTGGGTAGCAATAAATTGGCTTTCAATACACGTTCTTTTAATACTTGATACATGATTCAACCTCCATTTAAGGCTTGATCTATAACTAAATAAACTTCTTCTTTAGTGTTGCAACGTCTTAATTTATCTAGATCAATCCCAGTTTCACTATTTTCATCATCTAAGATTTGGGTCACTTCGATCAACCCTTCCATATGCTGATCAGACGTACTACCCGCTAATGTCACTAAAACATCGACTGGATCTTCTTCGCCGTCAAAATAAACAGGATCTTTTAAAGTAACCAAAGCAAAAGCTGTGCGATTTACACCATCTTCGGGCCTTGCATGTGGCATGGCAAAATTTGGTGCAATAATAATGTAAGGTCCCATTTTTTTGACACAACGAATAATAGCATCGTAATAAGAAGGTTTTATCGCTTTAGAAGCAACTAACATATCTGTACCTAACTTGACAGCTTCCTGCCAAGTTGTAGCATTCGCTTTGAGTAAAATAGAGTTATTTTCAATTAATGATTCTTTTAAAACCATGGGGCACTCCTTAGTATTTAAAATTTATTTAGAAAACACTTGCTCAATCAGTTTTATAAGTTCATTGCCAAATGTTTGTGGATTTAGCATATTTTGTACACCTAATGCGTGTTGACCTTCATTAACCTCAATTTCATGAATAAGATGTTTAGATGCGACGATGATATCGACATTTGGCAAACGTGATTTGTAATCTGTTACAGCACAGGAATCCATTTCATTTGGAATGCCTTTTTTATTTAGATAATTGGCAATCTTCATTTTCATCATCATAGAAGAACCTTGCCCACTACCACATACTGCTAAAATTCGAATTGGGCGACCTTCACTAATTGCCACCACATCCATTTTTTCAAGTACAGCTTCGTTAATATCTTGATGTTTATCGTTAATTTCTAGTTGAACTTGTTGCAGGTTTTCTTCTTGGCGCAGCTGTTTAGCAGCAAAGAGCATGTAAATTAACGCAAGTGCTATCAGTACATAAATAAATAAAAGAGAATAAGACAGACCTTGCAAAATAGGTGGGAATAAAATCGCCCAATCTGCCATACCCATCCATGAATCAATCGGTGTACCGTTTTGCGCAAAAATATTAATCACCCATGCTGAACCCAATACCTCTATCATTCCCATGACAAAGCATATTTTCATTACCGCTTTCCAACCACCGAAATGGTTAGCAAATACCCCGATAGTTGCATTCGAGAAGAACATCGGTATAAATCCCGGAATAATCATAATTGGCGATTTAAAGATAAGGAGCAAGCCAATCGCTAAGAATTGCCCTAATGCTCCCCAGATAAAACCAAATACCATTGCATTTGGAGAAAAAGCGTAAATTGCCGCACAGTCAATGGCTAATACTGCGTTAGGAATCAGTTTTTCTGAAATACCTTTGAAAGCTTCAGACAATTCGGCAACAAACATACGTACACCACCAACAATAACCTGAATTGCAACTGCAAATTTTAATCCTGTTTCAAATATGTAGATGGTCCAATGAGTGGTTCCTGCCATTGTTTGTAAATTATCTAACCCAAATGAAAGCAAAATAATACCGAAGAAAATTGTCATCACAATCGTGGTTGCTGCAATACTATCGTGAAAAATATGTAGCCATTTTGGTAATTTTAGATTATCAACTGTATCGTTTTTATCACCCAATTTTGGCGCCAATTTCACCGCAATCCATGAACCGAGTTGTTGTTGATGGCCAATTGAAAATCCTGCACCACCGGTTACCGCTTCTGTTGGCTTGTACATCATATTAGAAAATATACCCCAATAAAGAGCAGTGATAATAGCCGAATAGATAATGGTTTCCCACATACTGTAGCCAAAAAGGAAGTAAAATAGTGCTATTAAACCAACCTGTTGAAACATAATATGGCCAGTTAACATAATAGTTCGAATACCTGTTAGGCGTCGAAAAATAACTAATACAATATTGATAGCTAAAGCGAGCAAAACCGCATAACCTACCCATGAGTATTGCTCACCCATACCATTTTCAACAGCAACCATAGAGGCATAAGTATCAATAATTGAGCCTTTAATACCATGGTATTCTGCCAGTTTGGCTATAACAGGTTTGAACGTTGAAACCAAAACACCAGATCCAACTTGCAATAGCATAAAACCAACAATAGTCTTAATTGTACCTTTTAACACGGTAGTTAGATCTTTATGTAACAGACAATACCCAAGCATTGTCACTAGACCAAGTAACAAAGGAGCTTTTGTCATTACTTGACTATAAAAAATATAAAATACGTTGTAGATTACTTCCATATGTTCCTCTCATCAGTTATTAATATTTACCTTGATCTAACAACACATATCCCTAATAAACAAGTTTCATTTAAATGTCTTTCATCAAGTTTTTCAAAGTCTGTAAAGCGAATGAATGGAAACTCCATTTAATTTGCGTTAGTCATCATCGCTTATTAATAACACTTGCTATATTCCACAATCAAAACAAATCACTCAATGATTATTTATGATTATTTTGATCAAGATCACTTTTCTTATTTAATCATCATGACATATGTGACCAACATCACAATTTAATAAAAAAACGCAAGCAAAAAACAAAATTAAAATTATTATTATCAATATATTAAATAATTTATTACTAATAGTAATTAACTTATAACAATTGACAATAGTACAAATGAAAATTATCATCACAAATAATCATATTTAATAAAAAATAATCATAATAAGAGGTGGTAATGAACGAAATCACACGACATAACGAAATTGTGGCATTAGTAAATGAAAAAGGTATGGTTAAAGTGACCGAGTTAATCGCAAACTTTTCTATATCACCAGCAACAGCAAGGCGTGATATTACTAAACTAAATCAGGAAGGACGCGTTATAAAGGTCCGCAATGGTATTGTACGATTAGAGGGAATCAAACCGATTTGGGTTCCAATCGACAGTAATAATACCGATCATTACCATGAAAAAGCACGTATTGCGATTCGTTCAGCAAAACTGTGTAGGAGTGACGAAAATATTGTAATCAACTGTGGTTCAACGGCATTTTTACTTGGACGCGAATTGTGTGGTAAAAATGTTTCAATTATTACTAACTATTTTCCCCTCGCTTGTTACTTAATTGAACATGATCATGAAAATGTCATCATTATGGGAGGATTATACAACAAAACACAAAATATTATTCTTAACCCCGTTGCAAATATTACCAATTCTTATGCAGGTAAATGGATGTTTACCAGTGGCAAAACTTTAACACCAACAGGCTTATATAAAAACGAAATTTTAGGCGCTGTTGCAGAACAGCAAATACTTGAACAAGTCGAAAAATTAGTTGTGGTAGTAGACAGTTCAAAAATTGATACCAAGGCCAACTCAGGAATGCTTTTTTGCCCGGTAAATAAAATTGATATTTTGATTACTGGAAAACAAGCCAATAAAGAAGTAATTGGATGCATTAAGGATCAAGGCGTTGAAGTTATCTTAGTTTAACTATTAAATTGTAAAAGGAACAGAGTATGAGTAAAGTAAATGAAATTACCCGTGAATCGTGGATATTAAATACATTTCCTGAGTGGGGAACTTGGCTTAATGAGGAGATCGAAACTACAGAGGTTAAACCCAATACATTTACTATGTGGTGGCTTGCTTGTACAGGTATTTGGTTAAAATCAGCTGGTAATACCAATATTTCCGTTGATTTTTGGTGTGGCACTGGTAAAAAAACCCATACAAACCCATTAATGAATAAACAACATCAGATGATGCGAATGGGAGGAGTTCGTGAATTACAGCCTAACTTAAGAACTAGCCCATTTGTTCTTGATCCTTTTGCAATAAAAGAAATTGATGCAGTGATGGCAACGCACGATCACGCTGATCATATTGATGTGAATGTTGCTGCTGCAGTTATTCAAAACTGTTCACCAAAAGTAAAATTTATCGGTCCGAAAGCTTGTGTAGAATTATGGAAAAGCTGGGGCGTACCAGAAGATCGTTGTATTGTAGCCAAGGTAGGCGAAACTATTCAGGTGGGTGATATCACAATTCGCGTGTTAGACTCCTTTGATAGAACATCGTTGGTAACTCTGCCACAAGGCGTATCATCAACCGATAAATCTATTTTAGATGGTATGAATGATAGAGCGGTCAACTACCTATTTGAAACATCAGGCGGTTCCCTATACCATTCTGGTGATTCCCACTATTCTAACTATTATGCAAAACATGGTAATAACTACGAAATTAATGTAGCGCTGCTTTCTTATGGTGAAAATCCTCGAGGCGTGACCGACAAAATGACATCAGCCGATATTTTGCGCGCAGCTGAATCTCTTAATACTAATGTAGTGATCCCTTTCCACCATGATATTTGGGCAAACTTCCAAAGCGATCCTCGTGAAATCGAAGTTTTATGGCAAATGAAGAAAGATCGTCTTAACTATCAATTTACACCTTTTTTCTGGCAAGTTGGAGGTAGATACACTTATCCAACAGATAAACATAAAATGCATTATCAACATTATCGTGGCTTTAGAGATATCTTTACCGACGAGCCAGAATTGCCGTATCGCTCATTCTTATAATCGGTCAACGTAGTTGAATTCAACGTGTGGACTGATTTAAAAAACAAGCACTACCGTCCACACGTCGACGCTAGCTTTTTAATTAAGCATTAATATATTTCTCACGATTTGGCAACCAACAATCGACTAATTGTTCAGCACTTTTGGGATGGTTTTTTTGGATGTCATAAGATATGTTTTGAATTTCACTAATCAAATGCTGATCGCGAATCAAATCAACAACTTTAAAATTAGCCATACCCATTTGCCGAGTTCCTAAGATTTCGCCACCGCCACGAAGTTCAAGATCTTTTTGGGCAATAACAAATCCGTCAGTACTTTCACGCATTACCTTCATGCGTGCTTGGGCAACTTTACTTAGAGGAGCTTGATACATCAATACACAATGAGATACAGCTGTGCCACGTCCGACTCGTCCACGTAACTGATGTAACTGAGCTAAACCTAAACGTTCTGCATTTTCGATAATCATCAAACTAGCATTAGGAACGTCAACACCAACTTCAATAACTGTTGTAGCGACCAGAAGTTGAATTTTCCCTGCTTTAAATTCTTGCATAACTGATTGTTTTAAATCAGATTTAATTTTACCATGCACCAACGCAATATTTAAATGCGGCAAACGCATTTGCAATTCTGCAACCAACATTTCAGCCGCTTGGGCGTCAAGTATTTCGGACTCTTCAACCAAAGTACACACCCAATAAACTTGGCGGTTTGCTAAGCAAGCTTGATTTACACGTTCAATAATTTCATCTCGACGATTATTAGGTATTACAACTGTGTTAATTGGTGTTCTTCCTGGAGGTAATTCATCAATAACAGAAACATCTAAATCAGCATAGACAGTCATGGCTAATGTTCTTGGAATAGGAGTTGCCGTCATAATTAATTGATGTGGATAAAAATGATCTTTAATTCCTTTTTCCCAAAGACTTAGCCGTTGATTAACACCAAATCGATGCTGTTCATCAATGATTACAAGACCTAACGAGGTGAATTTTACTTTATCAACAAATACTGCATGGGTACCAATTAACATAGTAATTTCACCCTTTTTAATGCGCTCATAACGCTGTCGCTTATTTTTGGCAGTTAATCTCCCTGACAACCAATCAACACTAATTCCCAACGGCTCAAACCAAGCACTAAAATTGTTATAGTGTTGCTCTGCTAATATTTCTGTCGGTGCCATTAAAACCACTTGGCAACCATTTTCAATTGCATTCAAGGCTGCTAAAGCAGCTACTAATGTTTTACCAGAACCAACATCACCTTGAATTAATCGCATCATAGGTACTGATTTTGCCATATCGAGATAAATCTCTTGTACAACTCGCTTTTGAGCATGGGTTGGCGTAAAAGGTAATGATAATAAAAACGGTTTAATCAAGTGTTGAGTTGGGGAAAACAAGTGCGCTTGCTGTTTTTGATTATGCTTTTTTATCATTAACATACTTAAATGATAAGCAATCAATTCTTCAAAAATAAACCGCTTAATAGCTGGGTGATCACCCGACTCCAACTGTTCAATCTCAGTATCAATTGGTGGATTGTGAATAATATTTAAAGAATCAAAAACCGACAAAAACCGACAAGCCAGCTGAGGGGAGAAAACTTCCTCTGAAGGATTATTTTTCAGCAAGAGAAGCGCAGTCATAATTGATCGTCGAATCACCGCCTGAGATAACCCATGGGTAGTTGAATAAATGGGTGTGTATCTTTCTTGAACATCACCTAATGTGATAGATTTTTCGTCTCGACTTATTTTTAATTTAAATTGCGGATGAATTATTTCAAGATAATTTTTACCACGTTTTATTTCACCATAAGCACTGATCCACTTACCTTTAATCAGCGAAGCCTTCATGCTGGCAGTAAAATGCATAAATCGTAATATTGCAATACCAGAATCATCTTGAACATAACAAACTAGCATTTGTTTACGACCAAAAGCAATTTCGCTTTTAATAATAATACCTTCAATGGTCGTAAATTCGCCAATATTGGCATCAGCAATAGCGCAAGATGAAGTACGATCTTCATAGCGTAAAGGAAAGTGCAATAACAGATCTTTGGTGGTATAGATACCTAGTGTATTGAACTTTTTTTCTAGACTATCACCAATTCCCGTTAGTTTTATTAACGGTAAATGGTCAAAAAGACGATTTATCATAATGACTAATTTATATTTCGTTTAACACTTACAACATCTGGTTGTAGTGAAATTTTACGAATTAATTCATTAAGTTGCTGAGTATTCTTTACTTCTATCTGTAGAATAACTGTATAAATCTGCCTATCTTTTTCTTCGGTATTTAACCATTGTAAGCGAGTATTTTCATCATTAATAATTGAAAGTATATGCGCCAAGGAACCTTGAGTATTTAAAATATCGATCCAAATTTCAGCAACAAAACATTGAGAAATATCTGCAGCCCATTTTAGTGAAATATATTTTTCTGGATTGTTTTGATAACCAGAAATATTCCGACAAGATTCATGATGCACTATTAGCCCCTTCTCAGGACTAACATGTCCAACAATAGGATCATTAGGAATGGGATGACAACATTTTGAAAACGTCACAGAAACGCCTTCACTACCGGTAATAACAAGGGTTTTATTTGAGTCTGAGTTATTTTGTAACAGTGCTTTATGTTCTAAACCTTTGGCAATAAAATGACTCATAATATTACCTAGCCCAATTTCAACCAAGACATCATCAAAACATGACAACTTGGTTAGCTCAATCACTCTAGCTTTTTGATTTTCTGACAGCGCACTAATACCGCCAGATTTAATTAACGAAAGATTAAGTAAACGTCGACCTAATTCAATTGCATCTTCACGTTTAAGTGCTTTAAGCGCCTGACGAATCCTAGACTTTGCCCTAGCACTAACCACAAAGTTTAACCAACTAGCATTAGGATGCCCTTCTGGTGAAGTAATAATTTCGACAGTTTGCCCACTACTTAATGGTTGTGATAGTGGATAAGGTTTACGATCAACTAGTGCGCCAATGCATTGATAACCAATATCAGAATGGACTGCATAAGCAAGATCAACTGCAGTTGCTCCTTCAGGTAACTCCACAATACGTCCTTTGGGAGTAAAAACGTAAATTTCCTTAGGAAATAAGTCAGATTTAACGTTTTCGATAAATTCAAAAGAATTCCCCACGCTTTGTTGTAATTCTAATAGACTTTGCATCCAGCGCTGAGCTTTTATTTGTGCGGTAGTATTGTTCAGTTCATCAGCTACATTATATACCCAATGGGCTGCAACCCCCATTTCTGCCATTTGATCCATATCCTCGGTACGGATTTGAACTTCAACCGGCGTACCGTGAGGTCCAATTAACGATGAATGTAGCGACTGATAGCCATTTGCTTTAGGAATAGCAATATAGTCTTTAAAACGATTAAGCCGTGGTTTATACAAATTATGCACCAATCCAAGTGTACGATAACAAGCATCTACATCTTTTACCACAATCCTAAAAGTATAAATATCCATGATAGAATGAAAATGTTGTTCACGTAGTTTCATCTTCTGATAAATAGCATAGATATTCTTTTCGATACCGGTAACTTCTGCATAAATATAAGCTTCTAGTAATCGACTACGTATTTCAGACAAAATTTGTTGAATAAGCTCTTTTCGTGTATTTCGCGCTATTTTAACCACTTTGTTAATTACTTTAGCTCGATTTGGATGCATTGCTGTAAAACTCAAAATCTCAAGCTCAGTTTTAATATGATTAATTCCTAAACGATGAGCTAGAGGCGCATAAATTTCCAGAGTTTCTTTAGCAATGCGACGGCGTTTGTCTGGTCTTAAAGCGCCTAGTGTACGCATGTTGTGAGTACGATCGGCAAGTTTAATTAAAATCACACGCACATCTTCAGTCATTGCTAAAACCATTTTCCGAAAATTTTCAGCTTGTGCTTCTTGCCTGTTACGAAATTTTAATTTATCAAGTTTAGAAACACCTTCGACTAAAATGGCAACATGTTTACCAAATTTGTTTGTAATATCTTGAAAGGTGACAGGAGTATCTTCAATAGTATCATGTAAAAGTGCGGCAATAATTGTTTGATAATCAAGCCGCATTTCAGCTAAATTTGCTGCGACCGCAACTGGGTGAGTAATATAAGGTTCACCACTACATCGGAATTGCCCTTCATGTGCATTTTTAGCAAAGAGATAAGCAACTTGTATCAATTCGACTTGTCTAGACGGAAGATATGATGCTACAACCTCTTTTAAGCCATTAAAATATTGCATAGGCAATTCCTATAAAGCTTATTCGTACGACGGTGTATTTTCGAGAAGAATCGACTCATGAAGTGTTGTGCGAGTTTCTGCCTCTTCATTCTGACGGGCTTGAAAATCAGCAATATCAAGAATCTGTTTATTGACAAGACCATCTTCAATTTCACGTAGAGCAATAACGGTTTCTTTGTCGTTTTCTACCGGTACATGTGGTGATTTATTTTCTACTTGTAGTTGGCGAGCGCGTCTCGCTGCTACAAGAACGAGATCAAAGCGATTACCAATTTTTTCTACTGCATCTTGAACAGTTACACGTGCCATTTTTACCTCTAAATTTTTTTAAAATGCTTCATTTGAAATGATCTAGTATTGTACTTAAATTTCTAGGTAATTGTCTATATTAATATTACTTTATCTACCAGAATTAAGGGATCTAAAATAAATAAAAAATATCCCCCCCCCACACAAATTTGATGATCAGTCATGATAAATATTCAAATTCATCATCATTCTAATTATCCATATGCTCCTTACTTTGGATTAACTTAACGGCAAAATATAGATCATAAGCAAACTCAATATACTCATCATCAAGCTTTATATTCATTTGTTTAAACCAGTTTTTAAGTGTTTTACGTCGACCTGATAAAATTAGAATGGTATTTCTTACTTTTAAAGACCTCACTAATTCATCAATCCCTGACAACACACTCACATCTTTATAAGTAAAACACGGGATTGCATCGACAATAACATAGTTTATTGGCTCTTTAGATTCATCAATATAACTGATAATTCTTCGTTTAAAATAAGCGATATTAAAATAAGTTAGCGGAGAATTAAATCGATAAATCATTGTATTACTAATCGGTTGCACATTCTGGCTTATTGAATGAATTCGACCACTTTTATCAACACCTAATAACTGATCTTTAGGTCTAAATACCCGTCTTAAAAATAAAAATAACCCAAGTAATACCGCTAATGCCATACCAGGAATAATACCTATAACAAGTACAGAAACAAGTGTTATCAAACTTAAATAAAAAGCATCTCGATCAAATCTAAAAAAGCGAACGATGGTTTGGAAATTAATGAGTGAAATTGAAGAATATATTAAAATCACTCCTAACACGCAAGTTGGAATATATTGTAAAGGTAAAAGAAAAAAAACTACCACAATACCAATTAGTATTGCTGCAATAATCGAAACTAGTTGTGTTTTACCTCCATTAGAATCATTTACAGCAGTTCTTGATGATGTACCACTAACAACAAAGCCTTGTGATAATCCTGCTACAATATTGGCTAAACCTAATGCTTTAAATTCAACATCAGAGTTGGTTTCATAGTTATTTTTCGATGCAAAACTGCGCACAGTTATCATCATACTAACAAAACAGATGATAGCAATATTAAGTGAAGGAACAACTAAATCACGCATTAATCCTTTATCAAAATCAAGCCATGATTCTAGAGGAATTAAATCATTGCTAACATTACCAATAATATAAATGTTGTAATGGTCAAAATTAAACGCCCACGAAAAAAACGTCATCACAATAACTGCTAATAAAGGAGCCGGATACAGGGGCCTTAATCGCTTTAAAGCAATTAAAATAGATAAAGTAAGAAATGAAACTATTGCTGTGCCTATATGGATTTCCGACAATTTAAAAGGGAAATAGACAATTCGTTCAATCAAATAAGAATAATCGTAGCTAAAGCCTAACGTTTTGGCTAACTGATCGACCATAATGGTAATTGAAATGCCATTAAGTAAACCAATTAGAATCGGTTGACTAAGTAAATCGGCTAAGGCGCCAAGATGCAACTTTCCAGCGATGATACACCAAATGCCAATCATTATTGTTAATATAATAACTAATTGCCAACGCAATATTGGATCATTAGCTGCTAAAGGCAACACCACTGCGGCAACCACAGCACAAGTTGCAGTATCAGGTCCTACAATCAATTGTTTAGAAGAACCAAAAAGCGCATACACAATTAAAGGCAAAATAGTCGAATACAGTCCAGCTATAGCGCCAACACCAGTCAATTCAGCATAAGCAATTGAAACAGGTAACGAAACAGCAGCAACTGATAAACCAGCCTTAATATCAAAATTAAGATATTCTCGTTTATACTCCAATAAACTACCTAATCCCGGCATCAATGAAATTAGTTTTTGAAAAAAAGTACCGTGTAACAAACCGCCCATGCTAATCCTTATTTTCCTGCTATACTCATATTATCAACCAAAATTGAGCCACATTGAATACTCGTTCTTATTTCGATATCATTTCCAATTTCCACAATGTTTTTATACATATCTTTAAGGTTACCTGCAATGGTTATTTCACTAACTGGATATTGAATTTTTCCATTTTCAACCCAAAATCCTGTAGCTCCACGCGAATAATCTCCAGTCACACTATTAACACCTTGCCCCATTAACGAAGTTACTACCACGCCTTTATCCATTTTTTTTAGCATCTCATTAAAACTAGCATTTGCTTGACTTGGTGATACAAACCAATTATGAATCCCACCAGCATGTCCAGTCGATGTTAAGCCTAATTTACGTGCTGAATAATTGCCTAACAAATAAGTTTGCAATACACCTTGCTCAACAATATTGCGCTTAACTGTTTTTGTCCCTTCACTATCAAAAGGCGATGATCCAACGCCTTTTAAAATAAAAGGATCCTCATAAATAGTTAACCAATTAGGAAAAATCGCCTTCCCTATACTATCTAAAAGAAAAGAAGATTTACGATAAATGGCCCCCCCACTTATGGCACCCACTAAATGTCTAATGAGTCCAACGGCAACTTCTGCACTAAATAGCACAGGAGTTTGCATTGTTGCAATCTGTTTAGCACCTAAATGTGAGATCGCCCTATCAGCCGCCTGCAAACCAACCCAATCAGCTGACTTGAGCTGACTAAAATCACGTGATAAAGTATAAGCATAATTACTTTCCATCTGCCCTACTTGTTCAGCAATAACTGAGCATGAAAGTGAATGTGAACTTGCGCAATAACCTTGCAACATCCCCAAACTATTACCATAAACATAAACGCCATAGCGACTACTAAAATAACCGCCATCAGTATTAATCAATTTGGAATGATTTAAGGCAGTTAATTCGGCTTGTTTGGCCTGCTCAATGGCATTATCAACGTTTAAATCACTAGGATAAAATAAATCTAAATCGGGGGGATTAAATGCCATTTGACTCACATCCCCCAGACCTGAACAAGGATCTGGCGAAGTATATTGCATAATATCAATTGCCATATTTACCGTTTGCAAAATAGCCTGAGAGGACAAGTCATTAGTTGAAGCACTACCTTTACGTTGATTTTGATAAACAGTGATGGATAGCGCACCATCACAATTAAATTCAACATTATCGGCTTTCCCCATCCGAGTGCTAACATTAATACCTGTTGACTTATTAACCGACACCTCAACTTCGTCAACACGTGATCTTGCTTGCTCAATAGCATCAGCAACAATTGTCGATAAAGTTTCTTTTTGATTTAATGCTTCTTTTTTAATCTGTTCAATACCCATTTTATTATTTTCTACAATTCTGCTAGTGATACGTTATAATAAGCTAGAATTAGATATTAGTTAATAAAAGAAATAACATGAATTACAATCAAGAAACAAATTTAGAACCCAACTTTGCTATTGACACCGAAGATAAAGAAATCATCTACGTTAGTAAAAGTGAAATTAAACGCGATGCCGAAGCTTTAAAAAAATTAGGGATTGAACTTGTCAAGCTAAGCAAAAATGAACTTGAAAAAATTCCTCTTGATGAAGATCTTATTTATGCAATTGAACTTGCACAAAAAATAAAAAAAGAAGGATATCGCCGCCAAATCCAATACATTGGTAAACTGCTGCGTAATCGAGATATTGACCCAATTAGTCAGGCGCTTGATAAGCTTAAAAATCGTCATAATCAGCAAATTGCCCTATTTCACAAACTTGAAAAACTTCGTGATGAATTAATTGCAAATAGCGATGCCGAAACCATTATCGGTTTGTACCCAACAGCCGATCGCCAGCAACTACGAACCTTAGCCCGTTTAGCAAAAAAAGAGCAAGAAGCGAACAAACCAGCCAAAACGGCAAGGCAAATTTTTCAGTATTTAAAAGAATTGAGCGACGCTGAATAATCATTATAATGTGCGCTTATTATTATTCACAAACACTATATAAACTTAGATAGAGGATACAAAAATGGGACTTTTAAATGTACCAGCAGGTAAAGAATTACCAGATGATATTTACGTTGTGATTGAAATTCCAGCTAATGCAGATCCAATTAAATATGAAGTAGATAAAGACACTGGCGCTGTATTTGTTGATCGTTTTATGGCAACAGCAATGTTTTATCCATGTAACTATGGTTATATTAATCACACATTATCATTAGATGGCGATCCAGTAGATGTATTAGTCCCAACACCATACCCATTACAGCCAGGCTCGGTTATCCGCTGCCGCCCAGTTGGTGTATTAAAAATGACAGACGAAGCAGGTCAAGATGCAAAACTAGTTGCAGTACCTCATAGCAAACTATCTAAAGAATATGATCACATTAAAGATATTGATGATTTACCAGAATTACTAAAATCGCAAATTAAACATTTCTTTGAACAATATAAAGCTTTAGAAAAAGGTAAATGGGTTAAAGTTGACGGATGGGATAATGCTGATGCAGCTCGTAAAGAAATTATTGAGTCTTTTGAACGAGCAAAAAATAAATAAAATTGAATGACAAAAAAATAAACCTATACAAAAGCCATAAATAATGTTTTATGGCTTTTTTAATTACATAATTTAGTAACTTTGAAAGTTAATTTAAATTTTAAAGATGAAATAATTTGCTTTTTATCAATTAAAGATTAAATTTCTAAAAATTCAAGGAAAAACTTCATCCTAAGTTAAAAAAATTGTTATTAACAGCTTGCTTTTGATTATAATTTATGCGGTAATATCACTGGTTAAACAACAAAGTAAAAATTATGAAAACGATCAATTCTAATAATGTATGTTAAACACATTATCAGAGTTGAGTAACATAATTAATACAATGTTAAAACCCTTACGGCCGTAAAGGCTAATTATTAATTATTGTTAGGATGTCTAGTAAATGAATAAGAAAACAGGCCAAGTAAAATGGTTTAATGAAAGTAAAGGTTTTGGTTTTATTACCCCTGCGGATGGAAGTAAAGATGTATTTGTTCATTTTTCTGCTATTTCAGGTGATGGTTTTAAAACTTTAGCTGAAGGACAACAAGTTGAATTTGCAATCCAAGATAGCCCTCGCGGACCAGCAGCAGCCGAAGTTGTTGTAATTTAGTTGACCTTTTAAAATTTCATACTTGAATAAACGCTCACACACAAAGTGAGCGTTTTTTATATTTAGAAATAGATCACGCAAAAAAATCCAAAGCATAAAAAACGACCCAAGGGTCGCCTTTAGAATAAAGTTAAAAATTAATTATTTTTAGAAATAACAGCAATTAAATCTAGAACTTTGTTCGAATAACCTACTTCGTTGTCATACCAAGAAACAAGTTTAACAAAATTATCGCTTAATTGAATCCCTGCTTTAGCATCAAATACTGATGTGCAAACTTCACCTAAGAAATCCGTAGAAACAACATCATCTTCTGTATAACCAAGAACACCTTTCATTGGACCTTCAGCTGCTGCTTTAATTGCTTTACAAATATCCTCATATTTAGCAGGTTTTGCTAAACGAGCAGTTAAGTCAACAACAGAAACATCTGGAGTAGGAACACGGAAAGCCATACCAGTTAATTTACCATTTAATTCAGGAATGACTTTACCTACCGCCTTAGCAGCTCCAGTTGATGAAGGAATAATGTTTTGAGCAGCACCACGACCACCACGCCAATCTTTATGAGATGGACCATCAACAGTTTTTTGAGTTGCAGTTGTTGCATGAACAGTTGTCATCAATGCTTCAACAATGCCAAAGTTGTCATTAATAACTTTAGCTAAAGGTGCTAAACAGTTAGTTGTACAAGAAGCGTTAGAAACGATATCTTGACCAGCATAATCTTTATCATTAACACCAATAACAAACATTGGAGTGCTGTCTTTAGAAGGACCAGTTAAAACAACTTTTTTGGCACCAGCTTGGATGTGTTTACGAGCTGTTTCATCAGTTAAGAATAAACCAGTTGCTTCAGCAACAACATCTACCCCAACTTCGTTCCATTTTAAGTTTGCAGGATCACGTTCAGCAGTAACACGAATTGCTTTACCATTAACGATTAATTTACCATCTTTAACTTCAACCGTGCCATCAAAACGACCATGAGTCGAATCATATTTAAGCATATAAGCCATATATTCAACATCTAATAAATCATTGATAGCAACGATTTCAATGTCTGAACGTTTTTGAGCAGCACGGAAAACAATACGACCAATACGACCAAACCCATTAATACCTACTTTGATTGTCATAGCAATTACCTTCTTTTAGTGTTTTTAATGTTGAAATATTTACTGTAAACTATCAAATTTTAAAGATTTATTCAAGAAGATTCCTAATAATTAAACACAATTTGATTAAATAGATTAATTCAAGTGTAAGTCATATTAATTATTATAAATAAAATCAAATTATTGAAAAATAATCTTGCATAGCAGGCCACATCACAGTCAAAAAGGCATACAAAAACTTAGTATACACCACACATTAAAACGATTAAAAAGCGGACTGCAAACTATAATATTTTATTTTAAACACTCATTACCACTCACACAAACATTAAATAGCATGCAAATAATCATGCTTAGTTGTACTAACTAAACGCTTTTTAATAAGTTTTGATATTGTAGCAATTTAAGATTTCTTTCGAAACCTCGGTTAGGATAAATAAATCGGTGATGCTCGCCATTGAATAGCCTTTAAAATATACAAATTAGCTTGTGCAATTTTAGCAATCTCAATAGCATTATTCTGCTGATTGATTTTATGTCCCATTTGTCCTTTCAAAAACATAGCAGAAAATAGCTATTTCGATAACACTCAACAACAAAGGATTAGTGAAGTTTAAAATTTTATCTGAATTTTTATTTATTACCTTAATGAGTATTTAATTAAAATTAAATACTCATTAAGGTGTTTTCTATTTACTTTATGGAAGATTTTGTTTTTTTATTTTAGGGAAACATCTTAATTTCAGCGACAAAAGCACAAACTTTGTCACCTCAGTAGACTTCTTTGCTAAAATGCATCTTTTCTTGGTTGCTTAATCTTATTTAGCTCCATAATCTAAACTACAACTAAAAAACTAAGGATAGACACAAAGTCCGTGTCTATTGGGACTCGTGTAACTGTAGGATATGTAACCAGAGTTCGAGTGCACTTTGAACTGTTTGTGTCCGGTAGCGTCTCCCGTCCAATAATAATCAGCAAAGAAGTTTGAATTCTTGTAATTTTTCATGTAACCCCATTCAGTAAATAACCCTGCCCCTATTCGACGCTGGTAATAATTACCAATTGAGGATGGCATTGCGCTAACAATACCTTGACAACTTCCTGACGAAGAACTTGGACAAATTGCATTGGTGACATCTTTAACTTCTATTATTCGATATCCAATATTATCACACCAAGCAGCTTGATTTGAAGGATTATCGGTCACTCTTCCTCGGTTGACGAACCAATTATTCAGGACAAATCCATATTTCACCTCATTACCACTATTATCTCTACCTATTAACTCAAATGTTTGAGGTAAATCTGGCTGGCTAATTTGACTAGGATTAACATTGTGTATTTGAGATCTTGCCTCTGGACCTGTTAAAGTGACTCTTACACTGTAGGTATTAATACTACTACGGGTTGGCGGTATAGAAATAGAAGCTGTTATACCTTCATGAGTGACTGGCGCCCATGCCAGTTTACCATCTCCTCCTCTTACTTCTAAATCAAAATATAATCCATCAGCACCTGTAGTAGGGAAATTACTCTTGTATGATGATTGCGGGATAAATCCATTAGCCGGATTCCAGATATTATCAGGACCTTTATAGTTTGAGCCCCCTATATATGAATAATCTTTACCATATTTCAAACTTGGCTTTACAAAGCAGATTACAGGTGAAGATTTTGGGGTGATGTAATATGTTGCTGCGTCACTGCCAAAATAACTATCTTTAGGCTCTCCGTATCGAGTTGTTAATCTTCCTCCATTACTAGTTAAGACTACCTTATAAGGTGCACTGCAAACATCTAGCTCATCACTTCGATTATTAATGACTTTACCATTTCTATCGGTGATACTGACAGTTAAAGTTCCACTTGCAGTTAATTCATCATCACCATCATCATCTCCCCAATAGCCATACGTTGTCACTAAATCAATTAAACTCACTGAATTGGTTGATGAAGGTATCATTATACCTATATCAGTAAAACGCTCACCAACATTAGGTAGTTCAATTGGATTTGTTGGAGTTGAGAGATTGTTCTGCGGTGTTATTTCTTGACCATTTGATAATTTGATACTTAGTAAATTTTCTATTGAGCGAGCTTTAGTTACACCATTATCAAATGTTAAATAAGGTCCAGTACCATAAATAACATTGCTTGTATGAGCTGATAATGCCTGTGAATCCAACGAATATGGCAATAATAACAACGGCGCTAATGCCATTGGAACATTAGAAAATAATTTTAATGATAATTTGAAGGATAACTTCAAACATAAAAAAGAGGCTTCTGAGAAAACTCGTACAGCTTGTTTTCTTGATAAATCAAACGAATAAAACCGCCAATAATAGTGGTTAAGCTGATGATTCATTATATTTCACCTGTCAAGTTATTTGTTTTATTTTTTATACTTTTGAAGTTTAAAAAAGATCGTTTTTTAAACTTCAAAAGTATAGCTGTAAAAAAAAATCATGACTAGTTTTCGGTCCATTATTTTTGTAAATTTTTGTTAAGACTGAATTTCGTTAAGTTTTAGCTTTATTTTGTTACTTACTGGTATGGGATAAGAGGTAGTTAGTTAATGTTATTTCTTTCCCCCCTAAAGGTCAAGACGTCTGAAACATTACCGTTTCCAAAACTAACCAATAACCATTAACCTATAATAAAACAACGTGTTATTTGCACTTTAATCGTATTATAAAAATTAATAAATTTATAAAAAGTTAATAAATTGCTTAAATTTTTATTTTCTATCTTTTGAATCGTTAAATATTTGCTGATTATGCTACAACTGTATTAAAGTACGTATTACACTTTTTGACTTTGCCCATTTGTTTATGAGTATACGGGATTCGTAAAAATTTGCTTAATAAGATGGATTGAAGCAATTCGCCAAAATAGGTTTTATTATAGCATTTAACTCGTCATTTTAATTTATCTTCAATGAACTCTTCGTCCTTAACCAAACGTTTAATATCATATTCATTGTTGTATAACGTTAGTTCTTTTTTTATTACTAAAGGTAAAAATGATTTTCTTTTTTATTTTTTGGCGTACAATCAAAATCATCCATAAATAGAGGTAAAGTTATGTTATATAATAACAAATACATGCATCATCAACATCATCACCATGAGTGTTGTCATGATGATTGTTTAAATATGGCACATAATCATGTTCATTTATCTCACGATATAACTTGTCATCAAGAATCAATACATAGCTGTGGGGGCGATACTCATACTACTTCTAAAAATGAGTTTGACGATCCCCCTGATGATCCCGACAGGCTAAGCGAGAAAATTAAATTAACTTGGAAAATAAAAGGCATGGATTGTGCGCACTGTGCACAACAAATTGAAAACAGCCTAAAAGCGTTACCCAATATTAACCAAATTAAGATTGTTTTTTCTACCGAAAAGTTAGTGGTATTTGTTCCCCAATATAATGAAAAAACCATTAAATTAATAGAAAACAAAGTTATCGAGCTAGGCTATAAGCCTATTTTTGAATCATCTCCAGAACATTCTCATCATCATGATCATTCCCATAGTTTTGATAAAAAAGCATTAATTCCTTTAGGGGTATTAAGCGGTTTAATTGTGGTGAGCTATATCCTGTTGTTATTTAATCAAACCGTTGGCGAATATGCCTTTATGGTCACAGCAATTGTTGGGTTAATACCTATTTTGAAAGAAGCGGTAGTTTTAACGCGCAGTGGTACACCATTTGCGATCGAGTCGTTAATGAGCGTGTCAGCTATTGGGGCTTTGTTTATTAGAGCTGCCGAAGAAGCCACTATGGTTATATTTTTATTTATGATTGGTGAGATGTTAGAAGGTGTTGCAACAAGTAAAGCCAAAAAAGGCATCTCCTCGCTCGCTCAGCTTATGCCAGAAGAGACCGTTATTATCATTGACGGTGTACGAAAAACCGTTGCCAGTCATAGATTGAAACCCGATGATATTATTGAAATTTCATCTGGAGGAAGGTTGCCTGCTGATGTGATTTTAATAAGCGAGCAAGCCAATATTGATGAAAGCGCATTAACCGGTGAATCCATTCCAGTTAATTATCTTTCAGGCGATAAGGTTTTGGCTGGTTCGCTCGTGGTTGATAATACAATCCAATTAAAAGTGGTATCAGAAGTTGGGCAAAATGCGGTAGATCGTATTTTACAGTTGATTGAAGATGCTGAGGAGCGTAAAGCTCCTATTGAACGATTTATTGATAAATTTAGTCGTTATTATACGCCAGCAATTGCTTTATTTGCTCTGTTAGTAATTATTGCGCCACCTTTGTTGTTCAATGCTGATTGGTATACTTGGTTTTATCGAGGTTTAACTCTATTGTTAATTGGTTGCCCTTGTGCATTGGTTATTTCAACGCCTGCTGTAATAACGTCGGCCTTATCTAATGCGGCAAAACAAGGCGTGCTAATTAAAGGTGGTGCCTCGCTAGAGCATATTGGTTCAGTTAAACTGGTTGCATTTGATAAGACTGGTACGTTAACCGAAGGTAAACCGCAAGTCACCGATGTGATTAGTCAAGATATTGCAAAAGAGCAATTATTGACATTAGTTGCCGCTATTGAAAGTGGTTCGCATCACCCCATTGCTAAGGCTATTGTTGATTATGCATTGCAGAATCAATTAAATATCAATGAGGCCGATAATCGTAAAGCGATTGCAGGGGTTGGCGTTCAAGGCGAGATTGATAATCAGACTTTTTATATTGTGTCACCAAGTAAGGTTGTGACAGTTTCATCACCATTGAAAGATGAACATACCAAAATTATTGAGGAGCTTGAAAACGCTGGTAAAACTGTAGTAGTTGCAGTAACAAGTCAACAATTGATGGGCATTATTGCATTGCAAGATGTGTTGCGGGCTGATGCAATTACTACAATGAATGAGCTTAATAAGCTTGGCGTTAAGACTTTGATGCTGACAGGCGATAATGCGCGAGCGGCCAAAGCCATTGCCTCGCAATTAGGTATGGATTACCGTGCAGAGTTGTTACCTGCCGATAAATTAGCAGAAATTGAAAAGATGCGTATCTCAACGTCGATTGCTATGGTGGGCGATGGAATTAACGATTCTCCAGCCATGAAAGCGGCAACCGCAAGTATTGCTATGGGTAGTGGTACTGATGTTGCGCTAGAAGCCGCTGATGCCGCATTAACTAAAAATAGCTTGTTAAGTTTGCCTAAGCTAATTGGTTTAACTCGTTTTGCCTCTCGTAATATTAAACAAAATGTTACAATTGCGTTGGGAATTAAGTTAGTATTTTTAATTACCAGCTTATTTGGCTTTACTGGACTGTGGCTGGCTGTGTTAGCTGATTCAGGTACGACTGCGATTGTGACAGCTAATGCGCTTCGAGTTTTGAAATTTAAGAATAAAAGTTAAAATTGGTTTAATTAACCTATTTCGCTTGTAGCAAGTGGAATAGGTTTCTTAAATGATTATTAGGCTATTATTCATCACTTCTTAATGAGATTTCGCCACCAATATGAGCTTCAATTTTACCATTTTGTTCTAACAATAAGGCTCCTTGGTCATTTATACCTTTTGCTATTCCGCGAATAATGTTATCGCCAATTAATAGTTTTACAGGACGGTTAACAAAGTTATCTAGTCTATTCCAATCATTAATAAATGGCACTAAACCATGTTTTTCAAATTCTATTAATTGACTTTTTAAGGTTTTGGCAACCTGCGCAACTAATAAGTTACGATCAACATTGCCTAAATTAGCCCATTTTTGGTTAACTATGTTGGTATCCGGGTTTGTCATGGTTAAATTGACGCCAACACCAATCACAACATGGGCACAGTCACCAGTCTTACCTGCAAGCTCAACTAAAATACCAGCTAGTTTTTGATCGTTAATATATAGATCATTTGGCCATTTAACTTTGATGTCTTGGCCAGATAATGCACGTAAGGTGTCAGCAATAACAATACCAACAACTAAACTCAATCCCATTGCCGCAGCTACACCTTGTTCTAGTCGCCAATACATTGAAAAGTATAGATTAGTGCCAAAAGGTGAAAACCATTTTCGCCCTCGCCTTCCCCGTGCTTTGGATTGAAATTCGGCCACACAGCAATCGCCCGATGTTAGTTGATCAATTCGATCCAGTAGATATTGGTTAGTTGAATCAATAATCGGTAATATTTCACATCGACTATTCGATTGGTAATGCTGGTTAATTTTGGTTTTATTAAGCAAATTAAGAGGCGCTGCCAAGCAATAGCCTTTACCATGTACTGAGTTTAGCCCAATCCCCCACTCACGCAGTTGTTTGATGTATTTATTAATACCAGCACGGGTTATGCCAAAAATTGTTGCCAATTCTTCCCCTGAATGGAATTGACCATCGGCTAGTATTTCAATTAATTTAAGCGGATTTTTGTAGCTGCGCATCCGTTCCTCTTTTTTGGGCTAATAATATAATGAAGTATAACGAAATTATAGCAAAACTAACAAATAAATAGGTATTACTTGTTTTATCCATAATAAATGCTATCACCGCAGGAGCAACTAAACTCCCTAATGTGTTGGTTAATAGCATTGCTTGATTCATCGCCACAATATCTTGCTTTCTAACACACGAGCAAGCCCAAGCCATGGATATGGGATAAATGGTGTAAATGGTTGCACCTAATAAGATAATCGCCAACGCATTAAACCAATTGAATATCAGCATAATACATGCAATTAACATTAGTAACGATTCAATTAATAATACAAGTTGCCGTCCAAATTTATCTGCACACCAATTGGCGGGCATTTGTGCAATCACTCCTGATAAAATCATTAAAATCATCCAATTAGCCACTTGAATATCACTATATCCTAAGTGTGAGTAATAGGCTGGTAAGAGTGAATATAACGATCCAATGAGCATCCCTGCAATCACACAACCGGTTAACCCAATTCGAGAGGGTTTATTTAATATCATTGGCATGATGTTAAAGCTGCTTTTTTTTCTTTTCGGTAATTTATAATGGGTCAGCAAAATAAATAAAATTGCTAATCCCATCAGTAACATAATAACTAATCCAAAATATAATATGTTTTGCGGAAAATACTGCAACAAAGCTTGCCCTAAAACCGTACCTAGGTAATAAGTGGTTAAATAAACTGCCAGCATTTTTCCTCGCGTACTTACAGGACCAGTGAGTAATATACAACTTTCTATAACCACCCAAGTGACCGCACAAGCAATGCCTATAAAAAATCGCCACATTATCCAGCTATAAAAATTCATTGAAAAACTTAATCCAATGGTTGCAATGGCAAAAATAATGCAACTATAGGTGTATGTGTGCCGAGCATTGAATTTATTAATAAACCAATTGGCGAAAATGGTACCTAGCAAGTTGCCAGTAAAATAACTTGATCCGACAAGACCAATTTGCCCAAGCGAAAACTCACTACGCACTAACCACAATGGTACCTGTGTGTTTAATGCTGACAAAGAGATTGTTACAAAGAGCAAACTCGTTAATAAAATAGGGAATGAATACGAATGTTTCATAATGTTATCGCGTATAATTATGGGTTAAAATTTGCGGGCAATTATAATTTGGTGCTAATTATAAATAATTGTCTGCATCAATTTCACCCGAGTTGCCGATAAATCGGATTTCTGGTGATAAATTCACCGAAAATTTTTGTAATACACATTTTTTTATATGTCGAGCTAATTCAACCACATCTTGTGCTGTTGCTTGGTCTTTATTAACTAAAACCAATGCTTGTTGTTGATGCACTGCCGCTCCGCCTATTTGATAGCCTTTAAGACCACACTGATCAATAAGCCAACCTGCAGCTAATTTTGTTTGATGATTAGCTTGTGGATATATTGGCATGTTTGGATAAATTTCAAGTAGCTTGTCCGCCACAATTTTATCGATCACTGGGTTTTTAAAAAAACTTCCACCATTGCCTAAAACCTTTGGATCTGGCAATTTACTACAACGAATTTCGCACACTTTATCAAATATCATTTTTGCAGTAACAATTTTGGGATCAAAGTTTCGCAATTCCCCATAAGTTAAAACTGGCTGCCACTGTTTTGGTAATTTTATACCAACATTGATAACAGCATAACCTTGCAAATACGCTTTTTTGAAGATACTTTCACGATATCCATATTGGCCATCAGTTACAGTGGTGATTTTACCTGTAGCTAGTTCAAGCAGCTCCACATAATCAGCAACTTTTTGAAACTCAACTCCATAAGCACCAATGTTTTGAATCGGTGCCGAACCTACACATCCAGGAATTAATGCTAGATTTTCAAGCCCAGGTATATTTTCCTTGATGGTTGTTGATACTAGATCATGCCAAGTTTCGCCAGCACCCACTTTCAAATGCCATGCTTGTTCTGTTTCACTAATGGTAATACCTTTGATGCGATTAACAATAATCATACCATCAAAATCACAGGTAAAAAGTGTGTTACTGCCTTCGCCAATAATCATAATTGGTAAATTTTGGGAGTTATCTTGCCAAACTTGTTGTAATTGTTCGGGACTGGTTACAGTAACAACTTTTTGCGCAAAAACAGTTAAACCAAATGTATTAGGAATTTTTTGTTTCATTGATAACTACCTTTATTTTTTTGTGAAAATAGACATCCAAAAATCAATCAATTTTTTAGGTTATTTCTATAGTTTGCAATCTATCGTATTTAGAGTTTATATTACCACATTGGTTAACATTATTTGATTAAATATTTAGTCGTGTGTGATTTTAAGTTTTTCTATAATTTTGCTATTAGCTGGTCATCAAAAAACGTTTTATATATTTTGGGCTACAAAAGTATGACTAAGATCAAATTCATCACATTATTTAAACAAATATTCAGTTAAAGCAGCGCTTAAATCTTTTTTGTTTTTTGTTATCGTGTATTATAGCTAACTAAGTAGCGTTTTATGAATTATAGTTAGAATTTTAATACAAAAAGCAGGCATTTTTATTAGATTGATTGCTATTGATTTTATTAATTGTACATAAGTTAAGTTTTGCTTATTAGATAGAGGAAATTATGAAAAGAGTTTTTATTATGATCCTAGATTCGTTTGGAATCGGTGGCGCTGAAGATGCAAATAAATATGGCGATGAAGGCGCTGATACTTTAGGGCATATTGCTGAAGCTTGTGCTTTAGGTAAAGCTGAGCATGGTCGTAGTGGCGCATTAAATTTACCTAATTTAGGCAAACTAGGCTTAATCGAAGCGGCGTATGAATCAACTGGTCACTACCCTAAAGGCATGCAAACTGAAGGCGAAATTATTGGTTCATATGGCTATGCTAGCGAGATTTCCTCAGGTAAAGATACTCCATCAGGACATTGGGAATTAGCTGGCGTGCCAGTTCTTTTTGACTGGGGTTATTTTACTAATACCACTAATAGCTTCCCTCAAGATCTTTTAGATAAAATTGTCTCTCGTGCAAAACTTCCTGGTTACCTCGGTAATTGTCACTCATCTGGTACAGTTATTCTTGATGAACTTGGTGAAGAACATATGGCATCTGGCAAGCCTATTTTTTATACTTCTGCTGATTCTGTATTCCAAATTGCCTGTCATGAAGAGACTTTCGGTTTAGATAAACTTTATGAAGTCTGCGAAATTGCACGTGATGAGCTAAATAAAGGTAATTACAACATTGGCCGCGTTATTGCTAGACCTTTTGTTGGCAAAAAAGCGGGCGAATTTGTGCGTACGGGTAACCGCCACGATCTTGCTGTTGAACCACCAGCACCAACAATGATTAAAAAACTAGTTGATGAAAAACAAGGTACCGTAGTGTCAATTGGTAAAATTGCCGATATTTATGCACAAGTTGGAATTACCAAAAAAGTAAAAGCAACCGGTCTTGAAGCTTTATTTAATGCGTCACTAGAAGAAATTAAGCAGGCTAAAAATAATACGATTGTATTTACCAATTTTGTCGATTTTGACTCTTCTTATGGGCATCGTCGCGATGTCTCAGGTTATGCTGCTGCTTTAGAATATTTTGATAGTCGTCTTCCTGAGATGTTAGCGCTTATCCAACCTGGCGATCTGCTTATTATTAGCGCCGATCATGGTTGTGATCCAACTTGGTCAGGTACCGATCATACTCGCGAACATATACCTGTCATTGTCTACGGAGATAGTGTGCCTGTTGGCTCTTTAGGTCATCGTGAAACATTTGCCGATATAGGACAGAGTGTTGCCGATTATTTTGATTTATCGCCAATGGATTACGGTAAATCTTTTATAAAAAATAAATAATTTAAGTTTAAGTAATATCGATTTCGAAACAAATATCAGGAGAAGTTAATGTCTACCCCGCATATTAATGCTGTTGATAATGCCTTTGCAAAAACCGTTTTAATGCCCGGCGATCCGCTACGAGCAAAATTTATTGCAGAAACCTTTTTAGAAAATGCAACAGAAGTTACTAATGTAAGGTCCATGTTGGGTTTCACTGGTTATTACAAAGATAAAAAGGTTTCAATTATGGGGCATGGAATGGGTATTCCATCTTGCTCTATTTATGCAACCGAGCTAGTTAAATTTTATGGTGTTGAAAACATCATTCGTATTGGTTCATGTGGTGCAATTAGCCCTAATGTCAACTTGGGGGATGTTATTGTTGGGTTAGGTGCTTGTACCGATTCAAAAGTCAACCGTTTACGTTTTAAAGATCATGATTTTGCTGCTATCGCCGACTTTGATTTAACTTGTAATGCCGTTAATGCAGCTAAAAAATTGGGTGTGAATGTTAAAGTTGGTAACCTTTTTTCTGCTGACCTTTTTTATAGTGTTGAACCTGATATGTTTGATGTTATGGAAAAATACAATATTTTAGGCGTCGAAATGGAAGCAGCTGGCATTTATGGCGTTGCGGCAGAATATGGTGCAAAAGCACTGGCTATTTGTACAGTTTCGGATCATATCCGAAAAGGCGAAGCAATGTCAGCAGAACAAAGACAATTAGGGTTCAAAGAAATGATCACTGTTGCACTGGAGTCTGTTTTATTAAATCAAAACTAAAAAAATGGCAGGTTAATCTGCCATTTTTTATTTTGATCAAATAATTATTTTATTGATATTTAGATTATAGTAAATCTCGTTTATTAAGGAATTATAAATGAATATTCATTTTAAACTTAGGGTTATATTTTTCTTACAATATTTTATCTGGGGAAGTTGGTTAATAACTCTCGGTTCTTATATGATACGTAAATTACAATTTACTGGTCTTGAAGTAGGATCGATATACGGAACAATGGGTATCGCTTCTTTGTTTATGCCAGGCTTACTTGGGATTGTAGCAGATAGATGGATACCTGCTAACCGTTTGTATATGCTTTGTCATTTAATCGGTGCTTTAGCGCTATTTATTGCGGCTTCAGTAACATCCCCTTTCATGATGATGATTGTGATATTGATCCATTGCTTAGCTTTCATGCCAACCATCGCCATTTCAAATTCAATCGCTTATTCTTGCTTAGAATCACGTGGACTTGATGTTATTACCGAGTTCCCTTGTATCAGAATTTTTGGCACCATTGGATTTATTGTTGCTATGTGGCTTGTGAGTCTTCTAAAATTAGAACTGAGTAGCATGCAACTTTATATTGCAGCTGCATCTGCTTTATTACTCAGCCTTTATTCATTCTTGCTACCATTGATTCCAACAGCACAAAATAAAATTGAAGAAAAAAACATCATTAGCTCATTAGGGTTAGATGCTGTTGTTTTATTCAAACAGCCACGAATGGTTATATTTTTTCTATTTGCAGTTTTATTAGGCGGTATTTTACAAATAACCAATACTTTTGGTAATCCATTTTTACATGATTTTGAAAGATTCCCTGAATATGCTGATAGTTTAGTGGTTAAATACCCTTCTATACTGTTGTCTATTTCTCAAATGTCAGAAGTCGCATTTATCTTATTTGTACCTTTCTTCATGAAACGTTTAGGTATTAAATACGTTATGCTAATTAGTATGCTTGCTTGGGTTGCTCGTTTTGGTTTATTTGCTTATGGCGATCCATCTCTTTTCGGTTCTGTTTTACTTCTCCTTTCAATGATTGTTTATGGTTGTGCTTTCGACTTTTACAACATATCTGGCTCAATGTATGTTGAAAAATCGGTATCGCCAACCATTCGTAATAGTGCTCAAGGATTATTTATGACCATGACTAATGGGTTCGGTGCTTATTTAGGTTCGGTAGGCAGTGGTTATGTAGTCGATTATTATACAGTTGGAAACGTTACAGAATGGCAAACAGTTTGGCTTATTTTTGCAGGTTATGCTTTGGTTCTAGCAATTGTATTTATGTTGATCTTTAAAAACGAAAAGCCTAATCCAAAAACTATTTAAATCATTAATTAATTATTCTTTGTGTGGTGGAGCTTTTTCCCACTCAATCAATACGTAGGCAACAATACATTTTGTTGCCTTTTTACTAACAATTAATTATCGTAAAAATTTGATTTACCGCACAAAAATATAAATAAGTGATGCAAAAGATATAGCAGATAAGTATCTTATCAAGTTAAAATAACCCAATTAACAATGATATACATGTTATTAAAAATTTTTTAATAAGCGTTTAATGTCATTGTTAGTAAAACCAATGTTACTAAAGCCAATTTAGCTCATTTAAAAATAGATTAAATACCTAATGAACGATCAAATGATACCTAAAGTTATATTGCACGAACATGTTGAAGGCAGCATTACCCCTGTCATGGCTCATCAGTTAGCACAAAAAAATAATATTCCTTTTCCTAGTACACTATGTTACAAATCAGGTCAATACAATGCCAAAGAATATAAAAATGGTAGATATTTGTATGACGAATCCAAATTTGAAGAATTTATTAATACATATGATACCGTTTCTAGCTTTCTAAAAGATCCTGAAGATTATTATTCTATTACTTACGATTTTCTTAATAGGAATGCTAAACAAGGGTTAATTTATTGCGAGCTATTTTTGTCCCCCTATCATATTTGTACAACCGAAGTTAATGGAGAGTTGATTTGGGATAAAGAAAGATTTAATCAAACTCTTTCTTACATGGACAAAGCGATTATTAAGGTACAAAACGACTATGATATTATAGTTAGATATCATGTTATTGGTGTTAGGCACTTAGGCGCTAATGTTGTTTATGATACGTTGCGTTTTATTCAAAATAATTATCATCCCTTTATTACGGGATTTAATATTGCTGGTAACGAAATGATTGGGCATTTTGATGATTTTAAAGATTCCCATGAGTTGGCGGCAAAGCTGAATTTAAAAAAATCGTATCATGCTGGCGAAATTGATTCAAATGAGAGCATTATTCAAGCTATTAAACACGGTGCAAATAGAATTGGTCATGGTATTCGTGCCATTGAAAACAAAGCGCTTATTTGTGAACTGGTCGAAAAAAAAATCACTCTAGAAATTGCTTTAACTAGTAATCGAATTTTAGTGAATGAACTGCATGGCGATATTTATCAACATCCAATAAGGCAACTTTATGACCAAGGCGTTCGCATTACCTTAAATACAGATGATGCTGGTATTTTTGGTACAGATATTGAAAAAGAGTATCACATTGCTCATACAGTATTTGGCTTTTCAAGATTAGAATTACTTGATATAACGTTGTGTGGCGTTCAAGCTGCATTTGTCGAAGATTCGGTTAAAAGCCGTTTGACTGAGCATGTTCTTTCATTTTTTACTTCTAATGATAAGCTATTACTGAAAAAAAATATTAATGAAAAAGAATACAATCCAGCAATCATTGAACGATTTTTAGGGTATCAAAAACTGTTACTAACCATACCTGTTAACTAATTTATTTGTCAGAATAATAGGAGATTTGCATGAAAAAAAATAAGTTAACCCTGTTTCTTTTAACCCTATTTATATCTGGCGTTGTTAATGCTGCAACGATTGATTTAAGGATAATTGAAACAACCGACTTGCATGGGAACATGATGAATTATGATTATTTTAAAGATCAATCTGTTGATTCTTTTGGATTAGTAAAAACTGCTAATTTAATTCATCAAGCAAGAAATGAAGTAAAAAATAGTGTTCTTGTTGATAATGGTGATCTAATTCAAGGCAGCCCAATGGCTGATTATGCCGTAAAGAAGGGTTTTAATGATGGCGATATTCATCCTGTTTATAAAGCACTCAATACACTTAATTATACTGTGGGTAATATTGGTAACCACGAATTTAATTTTGGATTGGAATTTCTGCAAAAAAGCCTTTCCGGAGCAAAATTTCCTTACATTAACGCTAATGTTTATGATGCCCAAACCCAAAAGCCATTCTTTACACAATATATTATTTTAGATACTCCTGTTATTGATAGAAACGGCAATAAACATACTATTAAAATTGGCTATATTGGTTTTGTACCGCCACAGATTATGCAATGGGATAAACTTAATCTTGATGGTAAAGTTGTCGTTAAAGATATTACAGAAACGGCCAAATTATTAGTACCTAAAATGAAAAAAGAAGGTGCTGATGTTATTATTGCTATTCCTCATTCTGGTGTTTCAGCTGAACCTTATAAAGCATTAGCTGAAAATTCAGTGTACTACTTGAGCCAAGTAGAGGGTATTAATGCAATTATGTTTGGCCATTCTCACGGCATATTTCCGAGTGAAGATTTCAAATCATTACCAAATACAGATATTAATACTGGCAATATTAATCATGTTCCTGCTGTGATGCCTGGTCAATGGGGTAGCCATTTGGGGGTAGTAGACTTAGTTCTTGATGATGATAAATCCAAATGGCAAGTGATTTCAGGTAAATCAGAAGCTAGACCAATCTATGATGTAATAAATAAAAAAGCACTAGTTAAAGAAGATAAAAAGATTACCAAGATACTGGCTAAAGATCACCAAGGAACACGTGAGTTTGTTAGTATACCAATAGGTAAAGTATCAACAGATATTACTAGCTATTTAGCACTGGTTGGAGATACTTCTGCCTTACAGCTCATTAGCGATGCGCAAATTGATTACGTTAAGCAGTTTATTCAAGGAGATCCTGATCTTGATGGTTTGCCCATTTTATCCGCTATTGCACCATTCAAAGCTGGAGGTAGAAAAAACGATCCAAGTGCTTTTGTTGATGTCAAAAAAGGGGATTTAAAGTTTAGAAATGCAGCAGATATCTACCTTTATCCTAATATTTTATCGGCTGTAAAAATTACTGGTAAGGAAATTAAAGAGTGGCTGGAATGTTCAGCAGGTATATATAACCAAATTGACATAAATTCATCACAATCACAATATTTAATTAATTGGGATAAATTCAGAACCTATAATTTTGATATCATTGATGGAGTGAATTATCAAATAGATGTTACCAAACCACCCCGTTATGATGCAAATTGTCAGTTAATTAATTCTACATCTGAAAGAATTATTAATCTTACTTATCAACAAAAACCAATTGATCCTAATCAAGGATTCTTGATTGCCACTAATAATTATCGTGCTTATAGTGGTATATTCCCAGGCACAGGTGAAAAAAATATTAAATTTAATTCTCCCGATGATTTAAGAGTCATCCTTTCCGCTTACATTACCAATACAACCCAAAAGTATGGTATAACCAATGTTACCGTCGATAATAATTGGCAAATTTCCCCAATTACTAGCAATACAAAATTAGATATTCGCTTTGAATCATCACCATCAGATGAAGCTAAATCTTATATCGAAAAATATTCACTTTACCCTATCCATTTTATCGATACAGATACATCTGGTTTGGGTGTTTATCGGATAGATTTGCAGTCGCCAATTAATACTCAACCTAAAAATTAATTAAAATTATTACGACTCAAAGGATTATTCATATGAAAATTGAAAAACTGATTGAACTTGCTAAAACTGCCCGTTCCAAAGCTTATGTACCTTATTCTAAATTTCAGGTTGGTGCCGTGCTAGTTACTGAAGATGATGAAGCATTTTTAGGTTGTAATATTGAAAACGCATCTTATGGACTAGCAAATTGTGCCGAAAGAACGGCAATTTTTAAAGCGGTTTCTGAAGGTAAAACAAAATTTAAAAAATTGGTGGTAATTGGAGATACTGATGGGCCTATTTCACCATGTGGAGCTTGCCGTCAAGTTATTAGTGAGTTTTGTGCTAAAGATATGCCTGTTATTTTGACCAATATGAACGGTAAAATTCAGGAAACAACAGTGGGAGAATTATTACCTTGGTCTTTTTCACCAAGTGATCTTGATTAGCATTATTTTTTAACAATAAAAAATAATAATCAGGACTCAAAATTTATTTTGTATAAACAAAGCAATACACTAATTTAATTTATTGATAGTAAGAGAGAATAGTAATGAGATTTGTAGATATTATAGAAAAAAAACGTGACGGCAATGTATTAACCACTGATGAAATCCAATTTTTTATCACTAATTATACCAATGGAACTATCCCCGATTATCAAGTTAGTGCTTTATTAATGGCAATTTATTATCAAGGTATGACTTCCAAAGAGTGCGCAGATTTAACCTCGGCGATGATGTATTCTGGCGATACTGTTGATCTGTCTTCAATCAAAGGCATTAAAGTTGATAAACATTCAACTGGCGGTGTAGGTGACACTACAACATTAGTTCTAGCTCCTTTAGTAGCAGCTTTAGATGTTCCAGTAGCTAAAATGTCTGGACGAGGGCTTGGTCACACGGGTGGCACCACAGATAAATTTGAATCGATTCCTGATTTTAAAATTGAGTTAAGTAAACAAGATTTTATTAATCAAGTTAATAGTGAAGGCCTTGCCGTTATTGGCCAATCAGGAAATTTAACCCCAGCAGACAAGAAACTTTATTCGTTACGTGATGTAACAGGTACTGTTAACTCTATTCCTCTTATTGCAAGTTCAATTATGAGTAAAAAATTGGCAGCGGGTGCTGATGCCATCGTTCTTGATGTTAAAACAGGTGATGGTGCGCTAATGAAAGATATGGCCGATTCAGAAAAATTAGCCCATGAAATGGTAAATATTGGTAATCAAATTGGCCGTAGAACCATGGCAATTATTTCGGATATGTCTCAACCTCTTGGTTTTGCAATTGGTAATGCTCTTGAAGTAAAAGAAGCAATTGATACGTTGAAAGGGAATGGTCCAGCTGATTTAACCAAACTGGTTTTAACATTAGGTAGTCAAATGGTTGTACTTGCCGATAAAGCAAAAACATTAGAAGAAGCCAGAATAAAACTTCAAGAAGTCATTAAAAATGGTAAAGCTATCGAGAAGTTTAAAACCCTAATTGAAGCACAAGGTGGTGATAGTTCGGTCGTTGATCATCCTGAAAAATTGGCTAGTGCACCTTACCAAATTGCCCTACCAGCCCTTAAGTCAGGTTATGTATCAAAAATTATCGCAGATCAAATCGGGATCGCTGCAATGCAATTAGGTGCTGGTCGTGCAACCAAAGAAGATATTATTGATCCAGCTGTTGGAATCGTGTTACATAAAAAAGTAGGCGACAAAGTTACTGAAGGTGAAGCTTTATTAACGATACACGCCAATACTGATAAGCTTGATACTATCAAGCAAAAATTATATGACAATATTACCATTAGCGATAACGCAACTGAGCCTCAACTTATTTACAAGGTGATTACAGGATAATAGCTGTTATATAATGATTTAGGAGATACCATGCATTATCAATTAAATAAAAAGCTATCATTACTTGTTTGTATGGGGCTATTTTCAGCCTCTTGCATGGCCGCTGTTTCCACAAAAAGCTCATCAGTTCCAACTTTAGAAAAAGACAAGTCTTATCAATTTACTATTTTGCATACCAATGACCACCACGGCCGTTTTTGGCAAAATGATATTGGTGAGTATGGGCTTGCTGCTCAAAAAACCGTAGTAGATGAAATTCGAAAAGAAGTTACGGCAAAAGGAGGGAAATTACTGCTGCTATCAGGTGGTGATATTAATACTGGTGTCCCTGAATCTGATGTACAGCAAGCCAAACCTGATTTTATTGGCATGAATGCGGTTGGTTACGATGCTATGGCTGTTGGTAATCATGAGTTTGATCATCCTTTGACTATTATTCGTGAGCAACAGAAATGGGCAAAATTTCCTTTTTTATCGGCAAACACTTACTTTAAAGGCACAGATAAACGTGTATTTGATGCCTATAAAATGTTTTATTTGAATGGTATTAAAGTTGCTGTGTTTGGTTTAACCACTGACGATACCATTTTTCTTGCTTCACCCAAAAATACGGAAGGCGTCGAATTTCGACAAACCTTACCCGAAGCACAAAAAATAATTAAACAGTTAAAAGATAATGAACACCCTGATATGATTATTGCTGTCACTCATATGGGGCATTATGAAAATGGTGAACATGGCTCAATGGCACTGGGTGATGTTGAATTAGCCAGAAATTTACAGACCGGCGATTTAGATATGATAGTGGGAGGACACTCACAAAACCCTGTGTGTATGGCTAGTCCTAATAAACGTATTACCGAATATGTACCAGGTACACCTTGCGCGCCAGATCAACAAAATGGCACATGGATTGTGCAGGCCCACGAATGGGGGAAATATGTTGGACGTGCAGATTTTGTCTTTTTAAATGGTAAAATCACGTTAAAAAATTATCAATTAATTCCTATTAACCTTAAAAAAGAGGTTGATACTGGTAACAGTACCAAACGCCTTGAATATTACACGCAAGAAATTCCTCAAGATAAATCCTTACTTGAAAATTTGAGACCTTATCAAGAATTAGGTAAACAGCAGTTGTTAGTGAAAAGTGGCGAGTTAAAAGGACGATTAGAAGGTAATCGAGATGTTGTTAGATACCAACAAAGCAATATGGGACAACTGTTACTCAGTGCTTTTGTTGAAAAAACCAATGCAGACGTTGGCATTATGTCTGGGGGGATGATTCGTGATTCATTAATTGAAGGTAATATTACTTATCGTGATATTTTAAAAGTAGAACCTTTTGGTAATAGTGTAGTTTATTTTGAATTAACTGGCAGTGAATTAATTGATTATCTAAAAGTTGCATTAAGTAAAAAACAAGGTTCGGGTGGGTATGCACATTTGAAAAATATAGACCTAACAAGAAATGGGAACAATATTGAAGATGTAAAAATTAATGATCAACCGATCAATTTACAAAAAAATTATCGCATTGCCACACTCGACTTTTTAGCCGCAGGTGGAGACGGCTATCCAATAACCAATACGTCATCGACTTATGTTGATACAGGCTATCGCGATGCCAATGTAGTAAAACAATATTTTGAGACTCATTCGCCAATTACTGCGTCTGATTATGAACCAAAACAATTTATTATTGAGAAATAAATATTGAGATAATTATGAGTATGACTGAATTTCAACAAAGTTGTTATAATATTGTGACAGACCCGAATTTGTCACCAAAACAAAAAGCCAATTTACTTGCATTAGCAGCAGAAAACAATTTGCCTTATGTTGATATTGATAGCGAAACCAAAAAAGCTTTAGATGAACGCGTCATTTGTGACATGTATGAGGGGCACGCTCCATATAAACCACGCTATGTGCTTCCTGATTATGCTAAATTCTTACAACAAGGTTCAAAATGGCTTGAACTTGAGCCTGCCAAAACTTTTGATGATGCGCTAAATATGCTTACTATTGCTTATCATCATGTTCCTTCGGTAACTGGAATGCCTGTTTATTTAGGATGTTTAGATCAAGTACTTCTTCCATATGTTGGTGAACTTACTGAAGATCAGTTGTATCGTCGCATAAAAAACTTTTGGATCATGCTTGATCGTAATTTACCTGACGCATTTATGCATGCAAACATTGGTCCAACTGATAATATTATTTGCCGTGTAATTTTACGTGTAGATAGAGAGCTTAAACAAGTTGCACCTAATTTAACCTTTATCTATGATGAAGGCATTACAACAGAATCATTATTATTAGAGGCAATTGAAAATATTTGTGAAACAAGCAAACCTCATATTGCAAATAATAATATGATCGAAAAAGATTTTGATGACAAAGGTTATGGTGTTGTAAGTTGCTATAATTCACTACCAGTTGCAGGTGGAGGAAGCACGCTTTCGCGAATTAATTTAAAAGAGGTAGCATTACGAAGTAAAAATAGTGAGGATTTTTTGACAAATACCTTACCTTACTATTGTCAGTTACAGCTTAATCTTATTCAAGCAAGATCTAACTTTCTTTATAATCAATCCAACTTTTTTAATAGCAGTTTTTTAGTCCAAGAAGGATTAATCGATCCCAATCGATTTGCCCCCATGTTTGGTATCTTTAGTATGGCTGAAGCGGTCAATATCCTGCAAGAAAAAGCAAATTTAGCAGGGCGTTATGGTTTTGACCAACAAGCCAATGAGCTAGCATTAACCATTACCCAACTCGTTGCCAAATTTATTGATACACACACAATAAAAAATGCTTGGAAAGGAAAGGCTATGTTGCACTCGCAATCTGGTATTAGTTCAGATAGAGGCACAACCCCTGGTTTACGCATTCCTTATGGTCATGAACCTGATCCTGTTACCCATATTATGGCGCTATTTAAACACCATCATTACTACACATCAGGTATCAGCGATATTTTAACAATTGATGAAACAATCAAAAATAATCCTCTAGCCTTACTACAAATTTGTAAAGCAGCTTTTAAATTTGGTTTCCGCGAATTTACTGCTAATATCAGTGGTAATGATCTTGTTCGAGTAACTGGTTATATGGTTAGATTATCGGACATCAAAAAGTATAAACAAGAAGGATCACGAATTAATACAACGTTTTTAGGAGCAGAAGCTGCTAATGACGTTAAAAACAATAGTTATTTATGTCGAAAACCACGAGTAATTAGTCATGAGCAAGACATGGGCAATCGTTAATAAGCTTTTACCCTTTTCTTGTGTAGATGGACCTGGTAATCGACTAGTTATATTTTTACAAGGATGTAATTTTCGTTGTTTAAACTGCCATAATCCTTATACGATATCATTGTGCAAGGATTGTGGTCAATGTGTTGATACTTGTCCACATAAAGCATTAAGTTTTAGTAACAATAAAGTTATATGGCAAACTTCAAATTGTCAGCAATGCGATACTTGTATTAATACTTGTAAGCATTCTTCATCACCAATGACTTATAGATATAGTGTAGATGATATTTTAATCGCTATCCGGAAATATCTACCATTTTTAAATGGTATTACCATAAGTGGTGGAGAAGCAACAATGCAGTTACCCTTTATTAAAGAGCTATTCAATGTTATCAAACAATCTAACGATTTAAAGCACCTTACCTGTTTTATTGATAGCAATGGTTATTTAACTAAAACAGGGTGGCAAAAAGTAGAAAATGTGATGGATGGCGCAATGATTGATCTCAAAGCTTGGGATAATGATGTGCATAAAAAGTTAACGGGAAGATACAATCAACGAGTAAAAGAAACGATTAAATATCTGGCAAAAATAAAAAAACTATATGAGGTAAGACTTTTAATTATTCCTAAACAAACGGATCTACAGGATAATGCTAAAAATATTGCCAAATTTTTAATTGATTTAGATCCCAATATTCAAATAAGAATTAATGCTTTTCATAATCATGGTGTACATGGTATCGCTAAAAACTGGCCATCCGCCAGTAGACTCAAAATAGAACTGTTTGCAGAACAATTAAAACAGCATAGCTTAAAACATATTATATTACCTAATGTTTATTTCAGAAAAAATTAGTACCTAATTTGTCAGAAATGCTTTCTTGTTAATTTTAAGCATCAATAAATGGTAGATAATTTATATTGATGTGTAAATACCCCAAACTTAGTCAATATTCAAGTAGAAAATTATGCTGCTTGTTTAAGGAGATTTACAATAGAGTTATTTAATATTAATAATACGTTATATCATAACCAATAATACTATTACATTAAGATCGAAAAAAGATAAACTTGATTTGCTTTTACTGATATGGTTCAGATCTATATTGAATAAATTGCTATTACATGGCTTTAACTAAATGGTTTTAAATGCAGAAAAGGGACAATTGTCCCTTAAATTAGAAAAATATTATTTATTCTTTTTAAATGCAGTTGCAAATGCATTTCCCATGACATTATTAGTCATTGAAGAAGAGTGTTGTTTTTTAGTATTGTTAACCGAACGTTCATTAATGAATTTTCGATTATCAGTTTTTGGCGCTGCAGGATCATCTAATCGCATTGATAAAGCGATACGTTTTCGAGGAATGTCAACTTCTATCACTTTAACTTTGACTATATCACCAGCTTTTACCACAGTTCTTGGATCATCAACAAACTTATCTGATAAAGCAGAAATATGTACTAAACCATCTTGATGCACACCAATATCAACAAACGCGCCAAAATTAGTTACATTAGTAACAGATCCTTCCATAATCATACCTATTTTTAAGTCTTCCATCGTTTCTATATCATCAGCAAATTGCGCAGTTTTAAATTCAGGTCTTGGATCACGACCTGGTTTATCAAGCTCTTTGATAATATCTGTAACTGTTGGTACACCAAAATGATCATCTACGTAATCGATTGCCTTAAGTGATTTTAAATAGTTTGTATCACCTAAAATTTCTTTTAGAGATTTATAATTTTTTTCTAAAATGCGCTCTACAACAGGGTAAGCCTCTGGATGAACGGCCGATGCGTCAAGGGGATTTTTACCATCCATTATACGTAAAAATCCAGCGCACTGTTCAAATGCTTTAGGACCTAAGCGTGCCACTTTTAATAATTGTTGACGATCCGTAAATTGTCCATTTTCATTACGCCAATTAATTATATTTTGGGCTATTACTTTATTAAGTCCAGCAATACGAGCAAGTAACATCATCGAAGCAGTATTTAAATTAACACCAACCGCATTAACACCATCTTCAACAACAGCATCAAGTTTTTTTGCTAACTGTGTTTGGCTAACATCGTGCTGATATTGCCCCACCCCAATCGATTTAGGATCAATTTTAACAAGCTCTGCTAATGGATCTTGTAAACGACGTGCAATTGATACTGCGCCACGAATAGATACATCTAAATCAGGAAATTCTTGCGCTGCTAGTTCTGATGCAGAATAAACCGAGGCACCTGCTTCGCTTACAATCACTTTTTGTGCTTTCACTTCTGGATATTTCTTTTGAACATCAAGATAAAAACGTTCAGTTTCGCGTGAAGCTGTACCATTACCAATGGCCACTAATTCAACTTGATATTTAATACAAAGTGCGGCAATAACCATAGCTGCTTTATCTGCCTGCCCTGTATGAGGATAAATCGTTTCAGTCGCAACTAATTTACCTGTTGCATCAACAACAGCTATTTTTACACCTGTTCTTAAACCGGGATCCATGCCCATAGTAACTTTCATACCTGCTGGAGCAGCCATTAACATATCATGCAAGTTGGCAGCAAATACATTAATCGCTTCTTCCTCTGCTCGCTCACGTAATGTTGTCATTAATTCGGTTTCCATGTGCATCAGAATTTTAATGCGCCATGTCCAATTAATCACAGCTTTGCGCCATTTATCTGCTGGTTGTTCATTAAAATGAACACCTAGATATTCAGTGATAATTTGTTCACAATAACTCTCTTTAGTCGCTTGTTCAAATTGCGGGTCAGCATTTAAGGAGAGTTGTAAAAAGCCTTCATTTCGCCCTCGAAACATTGCTAATGCACGATGAGATGGTATTTTAGAAATCAATTCACTTTGTGCAAAATAATCTCGAAATTTAGCACCTTCTTCTTCTTTACCACTCACCACTTGCGAAACTAAATGAGCATTATTCCAGAGATATTGACGCACTCTTGCTAATAACGCAGCATCTTCGGCAAAGCGCTCCATCAAAATGTAACGAGCACCATCCATTGCTGATTTAGTATCAGTAATACCTTTGTCAGAATCGATATATTTTTCTGCTTCAATTACTGGGTCAAGTATGGGATTTTGCCATAAGTCGTCAGCTAATGGTTCAAGCCCTGCTTCAATGGCAATTTGACCTCGAGTTCGGCGTTTAGGCTTATATGGTAAATAGAGATCTTCAAGTTCTGTTTTACTAAGCGTTTGTGTAATACTGTTACTTAATTCTAATGTCAATTTACCTTGTTCCTCAATCGACTTTAAAATTGTTTGCTTGCGATCTTCAAGTTCACGCAAATAGCTCAATCGATTATCAACAGTACGTAATTGGATATCATCAAGCCCACCTGTCACTTCTTTTCGATAACGAGCAATAAAAGGAACAGTACTGCCATCATCTAATAATTGAATCGCCGCTAGAATTTGTTCTGATTTTACGGTCAGCTCACCAGCTATAATATGGCTAATTTGTTTATTCATCATGGTATTTTTAACAATTTTAAGCAAAGTGGTGATTATATACTTATCTTTGTTTCTGTTGCAATTCTGAACCTTTGAACTCCTTCCTAAAAAATATCACTACTTATTGTAGAGATATTTTTTGATTAGACTCATATTAAATAAAGTTTACCATAAATTAGTCTGTTTCTTTATTTAGAAATACATAATGCATAATAATGATGATGCTTATCTCTACCATCTTCTAATGCAGCATCATTCATATTGACATAAATAGGATTATGAGTAACTGGTGAAATAGTGCCAGTCCATCCATAAGTTGGATTATAAAAATTAGCACCACCAAAATAGGATAATCCACCCCATTCAGTAATCAATCCCTGATGTACAGATCTTTTATAGTTGAACATATTATTACCATTATCTGGCAAACTGATTAATTTTGCATTACTCAATTCCCTAGCTGTCGCCGATCGATAATCACCTAAACCGTCACACCAAGCTTTTTGCTTATCAAATTCATCAATAATTTTACCTCTATTAATAAACCATTTATTTATTCTAAATTTGTAACTAAGTGTTACTCCTTGTTTTGTTTGGCCTATCACTTCAATATCAACAGGTAAATTCGCTTTTGGTGCTGTAGCCTGGCTAGAACTTTTAGATGATGAATCAGGGCCTTTTAATGTGACCAGAACCATATTTTTCGCATCATAGTGCTTAAAACCACCGATTGAGTCTTGTGCTTTTGACCCCTCTGACTTCGTAACTATCGCAGTAATTGCACTAGGCGATCCATCATTAGTATTCGATGTTTTGACACTCCATGTTGTCGTATTTAATGAATTATCAATACCATGAGTAACTAAATAAAAATAGAGACCATTTGCACCAACTGAAGGAAAATTATTGAAATAATTTTCCTGTGGTACATAGCCATTCCAGTCTGTCGGTTCAAAAACTGCTGTGTCTCCCCAAGTATAAATACCATGAGAGTAAAGCATATGTGGGCTAGCATATTTGATTGCTTCACCAGCTACTTGAACAACAAAATTTCGATAAGGTGTTTTTGTTACAGCAATTTTACTATCCGGATAAGTTTGAGATTTTGGAGCCCCATAGTTAGAAGTTAAAGCTATCTCACCGCTTACTTTAACATAAGGATAAATACCACTATTTATTAATGTTTCAAATGTAGTTTGTGTTTGTTTGTCTGTTAATTTAACTTCTTTATTACTTGCATCTTCATAATACCATTCTAGAGAAATTGGAGTATCCGGATCTTCTAATAATTTAATATCTCCATCACCATCAACATCTATAACCTCTGAACTGCCTGGTTGCTTAATTGCGGCTGATAAACCTAAAGTTTTAGGAGTTTCAGTCGAAACATTTTTTCCTAAGGCCTTATTCAAATCAACTGTATCAAAATAGGACTTTCCATTATAGATAACACCAAAATAGTTAAATGCTTTATTGGATTCAATATCACTTTCAATTGAACTTATGAAACGAGGACTATTTCCTTTAATAGTATTTGCTGTAACGGACGATAACGCTAAAGATTCAGTTGAATAAAAACTAATAAGACAAACCAAGCTAAAAATTAATCTTTCCCGTGTAGCCATATTCATTCCTAATTGATCATGTAAAAACAATAACAAATTATTCATTTGTAATTGCGAAATTGAATCTATTTTAGATTATAGATATAACTTAAAAAATAAGTCATATTCAATCAAAAATAGAGGAAAATACCGCAATACAATTAATAACGTATAATATCATATCATCTTAATTATAATTTTAAAACATTATTTGTATTTAATTTGATAAATGTAAAAAAATAAATACAAATGAAAATTTTAAAAATTATTGATTTTTATCATAAAAAAACAAATAAATTATAGGTATTGGATAATATGCAAAAAAATTATATAACAAGGGAAGGCTATTTAAATCTTAATTGTGAATTGTAATATTTATGGAAAGAAGAAAGGCCCCGCGTTACAGCGTTACACAAGCTGTATCTTCTGCAAAACGCTCCATCAAAATGTAACGAGCTCCATCCATTGCTGATTTTGTATCAGTAATACCTTTATCGGAATTGATATATTTTTCGGCTTCAATTACAGGATCAAGCATGGGATTCTGCCATAAGCCATCCGCCAATGACTCAAGCTCTGCTTCAATGGCAATTTGACCTCGAGTACGGCGTTTAGGTTTATATGGTAAATAGAGATCTTCGAGTTCAGTTTTACTAAGCATTTGTGCAATACTGTTACTTAATTCTAATGTCAATTTACCTTGTTCTTCAATAGACTTTAAAATTGTTTGCTTACGATCTTCAAGTTCTCGCAAATAGCTCAATCGACTATCAAAAGTACGTAATTGGGTATCATCAAGCCCACCTGTCACCTCTTTTCGATAACGAGCAATAAAAGGAACGGTACTACCCTCATCTAATAATTGAATCGTCGCTTGAACTTGTTCTGACTTTACGGCTAACTGACTGGCTATAATATGGCTAATTTGTTTATTCATCATGGTATTTTTAACAATTTTAAGCAAAGTAGTGATTATATACCTATCCTTGTTTCTGTTGCAATTCTGAGCCTTTTATCTCCTCCCTAAAAAATATAACTGCTAGTTATTGGGATATTTTCAGCTTGGCTAACATTAAATAGAGCTAACCACAAATTTAACTTCTTTATTTAGAACTACATAATGCGTAATACGGATGCTGATCATCTCTATCGCCATTTAGTGCAGCATCATTCATATTGATATAAATAGGCTCACCCGTAGAATTAGAAATATCACTAGTCCAACCATAGGTTGGATTATAAAAATTATCGCCTTGATAATACGCTAATCCCCCCCATTCAGTAATTAATCCCCCATGTACAGCTCTTTTATAGTAGTTATCAGGATTATTACCATATTTATCTTGATGAAGCAGAAAGTTTGCATTACTCAGCTCTCTAAGAGATGCTAATTTATAATCACCTAAATTATTGCACCAATCGTTTTGTTTTTGATGAGTATCAGTATATTCTCCTCTATTGATAAACCATCTAGTTATTCGGAATCTGTAACTAAGTGTTATTCCTTGTTTGGTTTCACCTATTATTTCAATATCAACTGGTAAATTCGCTTTGGGTGCTGTAGCATGATTATCACCTTTAGATGATGAATCAGGACCTTTTAATGTAACCAGTACCATATTTTTCGCATCATAAGCCTTAAAACCACCTACAATCTGGGCTCTTGAAGCTTCAGATTTTGTAACTATCGCTGTAATTGCGCTAGGAGATCCTTTATTAGGATCCGATGTTCTTACAATCCATTTTGTTGTATCTAATGAATTGTCAATATTCTCAGTAATTAAATAGAAAAAGAGGTCATTTGCACCAACTGAAGGGAAGTTATTTAAATAATCATCTTGTGGTACAAAGCCATTCCAATCTACCCAATCAAAAATAGATCTATCCCCCCAAGAATAAGCTGGAGCACTATAAAGCATATGCGGGCTAGCATATTTGACGGCTTCACCACCCACTTTGATATTAAAATTTCGATAAGGTATTTTAGTTATAGCAATTTTATCATCTGGATAAGCCTGAAAATTTGGATCTCCGTATTTCGTAGTTAAAGCAATCCCACCACTAACTTTAATATAAGGATAAATACCACTTTTTACTAATGTTTCAAATGCAGTTTTTGTTTGATCAACTGTTAATTTAACTTCTTTATTACTTGCATCTTCATAATACCATTCTAGAGAAATTGGGGCATCCGTGTCTTCTAATAATTTAATATCTCCATCACCATCAACATCTATAACCTCAAAGCTTTCTGGTTGCCTAATTGCGGCTGATAGACCTAAACTTTCAGGAGTTCTAGTTGAAATGTCTAAGCCTAATGCAGTGTTCAAATCACCTGTGTAAAAATAGGTATTTCCATTATAGATAACACCAAAATAATTAAATGCTTTATTGGATTGAATACTATTTTCTATTGAACTAATAAAACGAGGACTATTTCCCTTAATAGTATTTGCTGTAACGGCCGATAATGCTATAGATTTAGTTGAAAAAAAACTAATAAGACAAAATAAGCTAAAAATTAACTGTTTCCGTGTAGTCATATTCATTCCTAATGGTGATATAAACAATAACAACTTATTTATTTTATTGTTGTGTAGTTACAAAATTTAACTTATTTATACGATATACTTACTTAGTTACTAAGCAATAGATATCCAGACAAAAAAGCAGAAAAAAAGCAATACAAACAATAAAGTCATCATAACATTTCATTGTTGATTTTTAAAGATTATTTAATTTTAATTTAATAAAAATTAAATAATTGAATAAATTTTATTAAAGGCATGTCTGATTTTTATTCGAAATAATGAATTTTAATAAAGAAATATAGAACTTTTACTCGAAAAATAAAAATAATTATAGGCACTAAAAATATGCAAAAAAAAAACTATATAACAAGAGAAGGCTATTTAAATCTTAATCATGAATTGAAATATTTATGGAAAGAAGAAAGGCCTCGCGTTACACAAGCTGTATCAGATGCAGCAGCCCTTGGCGATCGTAGTGAGAATGCAGAGTATATTTATGGAAAACGCAGGTTACGCGAAATTGATCGACGTGTACGTTTTCTCACCAAACGATTAGAAACATTGACAATTGTCGAACCACATCCAAAGCAAGAAGGTAAAGTATTTTTTGGCGCATGGGTAAAATTGGAAGACGAAAATGATAACGTACATATTTACCGTATTGTTGGTAGCGATGAATTTGATCCTAAAAAAAATTGGATATCGATTAATAGTCCAGTAGCAAAAGCCTTAATAGGTCATAAAGTTGATGACGAAATAGCCGTTATCACCCCTAATGGCAAAGTATTGTATTACATTACTAAAATAAGCTATACCGAGTTATGCTAATATACCTTAACTTATTCATTCCATTTGTTAAACCTAAAAACTATAAGATATGGGTAATTAAGTATATAATCATCAGAACATTTATAATCTATTTAAGATATTATGATTTTCGTCAATCAACTATACATCTACCCAATCAAATCAATGCAAGGGATACAATTAACAAAGGCAAATACTGTCGATGGAGGCTTTGAGCATGACCGTATATTGATGCTTAGTGAACCCGATGGCACCTTCATTACGGCAAGACAACACCCTGAGCTTCTGAAATTCAAAACATCCATAGTAAAAAACGAAATACATATTTCACTATCTCCAACTGAAATGATAAAATTTAATCTTGATGAGTTTTCGTTGAGTTATGAGCCTACTGAAATTTGGGGTAATCATTTTACTTCATTAATTGCCCCTATAAGAGTCAATCAATTTTTCAGTCAAATTTTGCATAAAGATGTGCAATTAAGATGGGTTGGCCAACAATTAATTCGTCGAACCAAACGCTATCCTGAAATTCCTGTTAGTTTTGCTGATGGTTACCCTTATTTGTTATTAAATAAAGCTTCATTTGATTATTTACAACAGCAATGCCCTGAAAGACTCGATATTAGACAATTTCGTGGAAATATTATTATTCATGGGGCACTACCTTTTGCGGAAGATGGCTGGAAAACAATAAAAATTGGCAATGTGATTTTTGATATTGTTAAACCCTGTAGTCGCTGTGTTATAACGACAATGAACATAAAATCTGCAACATTTTTAGCTGATAATGAACCAATTAAAACCTTACGTTACTTTAGAGCCGATAAGCAAGGTGAAATTGATTTTGGTATGAATATGATAGCCCGAAATCATGGAACTATTTCAGTTCACGATAAAATTGAGGTATTGGAACGGCAACCAGCTAAAAACTATATTAAAACCTTTCCAACAGAAATAAAAACTGAAGCAAAATTTTGTACAATAAATTTTGAAAATCAAATAATTAAAGGAAATAATAAGCAAACTATTTTAGAGCAGCTAGAACAACATAAAATAGCATTACCTTATTCTTGCCATGCTGGTATTTGCGGGCGTTGCCTAGTTGAATTAAAACAAGGTGAAGTAGATGCATTAACACAAGCTGCTATTAGACGAAATAATAAAATTTTAGCTTGTAGCTGTATCCCTAAAGGAGATATTACAATTAAATTACTTAAGAAATAGCCTTAAGTCCAAAATTATCTAAAGCAGACGTTTGCACAATTAAATTTTTCTCTACAGGTACCAATCTGTCATTCATTACTTTAATTGCTTCAGAAAACACAAACGTTTTGTTCATTGCATTAAACGAAGGTTGTGCAATAATACAAAGAGAAGCATTCTCACCCGCTTCGACAACCATCAAACAAACCTTGTGAGCACCTTCTTGCAAACTCACCTCGACAACATCTGCGATTTTTGGAAAGTATAGCATAGGCTGTTGTGAAAAATACCAACTTTTAGGCATTTGAGGTTTTAAAAAATTTGCCGCCACAATAGCATTAATTGATAGTTCAATTTTTTGTGAATCTGTCAAATTAAGTAACTGACAACTATTATAAAATTGATAATAAGACGTTGCGTCACTAACAGAAAATGGAAATTCACCAAAAACATCAGGAACTAACATTTTACTTGGATAACAAGAACGAAATAACATTTCAGATGAAACTTCAAGCATTAAACTATCATATTCGCTATCAAAATACCATCGCCAACAATCTGTTGGTCGAAAAGCCATTTTCATTAATATGTCATCCTTCTTATTTGATTTAAAATTAGTCAAAAAGATAACATAAATTACATAAAAAATAAATAAAAACTTAAAATAAAAATCATTTAATTGTATAATTTTTAAAAAATTTAGCAATAAATTGAAAGGATCAAAAAAATATAAACTGAACCTAAATTATAAACAATCAGATCCCTTTGAATCAAAATATTTTATACTGAAACATATAGTTACCTGAAAAGTTTTTACAATAAATGAACATTTTTAGATACAAATAAGGTGCTTTCAGCACCTTATTTATAACTATAAATAGCTATTTAGCTTGCAACATTGATACGTTTCATATCAGTCATATAACTACGTAATTTACGACCGATTGTTTCAATCGGATGATTACGGATTTCTTCATTCACATCGCGCAATTGTGCATTATCAACACTACCTTCAGGGATCGTTTTACCTAGATCTCCAGCCTGTAACATTGGCATGAATTTTTCTTTCAATAGTGGTACAGCGGCATTAGCAAATAGATAGTTACCATACTCAGCTGTATCAGAAATAACAACATTCATTTCATACAAACGTTTACGCGCAATAGTATTAGCAATAAGTGGTAACTCATGTAATGATTCATAATAAGCTGATTCAGCTAAAATACCGGATTCAAGCATAGTTTCGAAGGCAAGTTCAACACCAGCTTTAACCATTGCAACCATAACGACGCCTTGATCAAAATAAGCTTGTTCATCAATTTTACCCTGATAGTCAGCAGTTTTTTCAAAGGCGGTTTCACCTGTTTCTCTACGCCATTTAAGAAGGTTCGCATCATCATTTTCCCAGTCTTTCATCATAGTTGATGAAAACTCGCCTGATATAATGTCATCCATATGTTTACGATAAAGATCCGTCATGATCACTTTTAATTCTTTTGCTAAAATATTTGCTCTCAATTTTGCTGGATTTGATAAGCGATCCATCATTAAAGTAATTCCACCTTGTTTTAGCGCCTCAGTGATCGTTTCCCAACCAAATTGGAGTAATTTACATGCATAAGCAGGATCAACACCATCTGCCACTAGCTTATCAAAACAAAGTAATGATCCTGTTTGTAACATACCACAAAGGATTGTTTGTTCGCCCATTAAATCTGACTTAACTTCGGCAACAAATGACGACTGTAAAACACCTGCACGATGTCCGCCTGTTGCCGCAGCCCATGCTTTAGCGATGGCTAGCCCTTCACCTTTTGGATCGTTTTCAGGATGAACTGCAATTAATGTTGGCACACCAAAACCTCGTTTATATTCTTCACGAACTTCAGTACCAGGGCATTTAGGTGCTACCATCACTACTGTAATATCAGAGCGAATCTTTTCTCCTACTTCAACAATATTAAATCCGTGAGAATAGCCAAGCGCAGAGCCTTCTTTCATCAACGGTTGAATAGCCTGAACAACAACAGAATGTTGTTTGTCAGGAGTTAAATTAATAACAAGATCAGCTGTTGGAATTAATTCTTCGTAACTTCCTACTTTAAAACCATTTTCAGTTGCTTTCTTCCATGATGCACGTTTTTCAGCAATAGCTTCTTTACGTAATGCATAAGATATATCTAAACCTGAATCTCGCATATTCAGACCTTGGTTAAAGCCTTGTGCTCCACAACCAACAATTACAATTTTTTTACCTTTCAAAAAATTAGCTTCTGATGCAAATTCATCACGAGCCATAAAACGACATTGACCTAATTGTTCTAATTTTTCACGCAAATTCAATGTATTAAAATAGTTTGACATTTTTCTCTCCAAGAGTTAAGTATTCACAATCAACAATAAAACACTATATAATACTTTTAATATTGCTAAAATTGATATATTTAAAATATAATATTGCATAAATTGCAATAAACTTGCTAAGTTCAATGCTTTCTTTTAATCTAAATCACCCTCAATTCTGAATAAATCAATATGGATACTCGATATAAACAAGCAAATAAAGAGGCTAAACTTTCTTTATTGCTAACTTTTATTTATCTTCTTGGATGGATCGTTTGTGCATACTGTATTAACGACAAAATAGGATTTTTAGGTCTTCCATTGTGGTTTGAACTATCTTGCATTATGGTGCCTATCGGTTTTATATTGCTTTGTTGGGTAGTTGTAAAATTTCAATTTAAAAATTTCTCATTAGAACAAACTAAGTGATTTAACATGCATTTAGATATTATTGTACCGCTTGTCATCTATCTTATTTTTGTGTTTGCATTATCAATTTATGCTTATGTAAAACGTAAAAAAGTAAATCAATTCACTGATTATTTTATCGGCAATAGAACCATGGGAGGATTTTTACTCGCCATGACACTAGCCGCAACTTATATTAGTGCTAGCTCATTTATTGGTGGTCCCGGTGCTGCTTATAAATTTGGCCTTGGTTGGGTGCTATTATCGATGATCCAAGTCCCAACTGTATTACTCTCGCTTGGTATTCTAGGCAAAAAATTTGCCATTTTGGCTCGTAAATATAATGCTATAACTTTAAGTGATATGCTTTATGCTCACTATAAAAGTAAAGTCATAGTTTGGTTTGCAAGCATTTCATTAGTTGTGGCTTTTATTGGTGCTATGACGGTACAGTTTGTTGGTGGTGCACGATTATTGGAATCATCAGTTGGCATTTCTTACGATATCGGATTATTAATTTTTGGTGTTGGTACCGTTATATATACTGCTTTTGGAGGATTTAGAGCAAGTATACTTAATGATGCTTTTCAAGGTTTAGTAATGATAATTGGCGCTATCTTGCTATTAACAGCAATTATTTATGCTGGTGGTGGTATAACAGCTATTATTCACCGTTTGAATGAAATCGATCCTGCACTACTAACACCACAAGGTCCTAGCAATTTTATGGACTTTCCGTTTATGGCATCATTTTGGGTTTTAGTCTGTTTTGCTGTGGTTGGTTTACCTCATACAGCGGTTCGCTGTATGGCATACAAAGACAGCAAGGCTGTACACAAAGGCATTATAATTGGTACTATTGTTGTCACAATCATTATGTTAACCATGCATTTATCTGGCGTTCTTGGTCGAGCTATTATTAGTGATTTAACTGTTCCAGATCAAATTGTTCCAACGTTAATAATTAACATTATGCCACCATTAGTGGCTGGTATCTTTTTGGCCGCTCCACTTGCTGCAATTATGTCAACAATTAACGCCCAACTGCTACAAATTTCATCAGTTATTATTAAAGATCTATTTTTAAGTATGAATCATGCAAAAAACTATAGCGATAAAACATTAACTCGCACATCTATTATCATAACTTTTAGTTTTGGTGGATTACTCATCCTAGCGGCTTGGAATCCACCAGATATGATTATTTGGTTAAATTTACTTGCATTTGGTGGGCTTGAAGCCGTATTTTTATGGCCATTGGTACTTGGACTTTATTGGAAAAAAGCAAATTCAACTGGCGCTTTATGTTCTATGTTTGCCGGTGCGATAAGCTATACTCTTTTATCTGTTTACAATATAAAGCTTTATGCTTTTAACCCGATTATCCCATCCTTAATTATTGGATTGGTAGTATTTATTATTGCCAATATGTTTGGTAACACAGGAAAAAATTATGCCTTGGATTCAACTCAAAATTAATACAACCAACGATCTTGCTGAACAAATTAGCGAACAATTAGAGGAGTCTGGTGCTGTATCAGTCACTTTTCAAGATACCTTTGACACACCTGTTTTTGAACCATTACCTGGCGAAACTAAACTTTGGGGTAATACCGATGTGATTGGGCTTTATGATGCTCAAACAGATATCGATGAATTAAAAGCAATGCTAAATCTTGAACAATATTCTTATAAGATTGAACAATTAGAAGATAAAGACTGGGAACGTGAATGGATGGACAACTTTCATCCTATGAAATTTGGTGAGCGACTTTGGATTTGTCCTAGTTGGTGTGACGTGCCCGATGATAATGCAGTTAATGTTATGTTAGATCCTGGATTAGCATTTGGCACAGGTACTCATCCAACCACGGTATTATGCTTAACTTGGCTTGATAGTTTAGATCTTAAAGACAAATTAGTTATCGATTATGGTTGTGGCTCTGGTATTTTGGCAATTGCAGCGCTAAAATTAGGTGCAAAGCGTGTAATCGGCATTGATATCGATCCTCAAGCCATTCAAGCTAGCCGTGATAATGCACAGCGTAATGATGTCAGCGAAAAGCTAGATCTTTATTTATCAAAAGAGATCCCTGAAAATTTACAAGCAGATATAGTTGTTGCCAATATTTTAGCTGGACCGTTAAAAGAACTTGAACCACATATAAGTAAATTAGTAAAACCCGAAGGTAAACTAGGTTTATCCGGTATTTTGGCTACCCAATCATCAAGTGTTTGCATGGCTTACCAACTTAATTTTGAATTAGATCCAGTTGTTGATCTCGATGAGTGGTGTCGGATCACTGGTAAAAAAAATAAAAAAATTAACGCTACCCCCTTTTAAGTTTGAAAAAAAATGCGTAATATAGCCGACCTTAATTTACTTAGCATTGGTGAACTAAAATTAAAGAATAATTTAATTGCTGCGCCAATGGCTGGAATAAGTGATAAGCCATTTCGTAATCTATGTCATCGATTTGGTGCTGGTATGACTGTTTCAGAAATGTTTTTAGCAAATTCTGATGTTTGGCATACCGATAAATCAGCTTTGCGAATGATAGCAAGTGATGATGTTGGTATTCGTGCCGTACAAATTGTTGGTTCTGATCCCGACGAAATGGTAAAAGCTGCTGAATTTAATGTCAAACACGGAGCTCAGTTGATTGATATTAATATGGGATGCCCAGCTAAAAAGGTCAATAAAAAATTAGCAGGATCTGTCTTAATGCAGTATCCAGAACTTATTAAAAAAATTTTGCAGAAAGTTGTCGGTGCAGTTGATGTTCCGGTAACATTAAAAACGCGGACTGGATGGAATAAAGAAAATAGAAATTGCATAGAAATTGCACAAATTGCACAGGATTGTGGCATAAAGGCAATTACTATTCATGGACGAACACGTGCTTGCTTATTCAACGGTGTTGCTGAATATGACTCTATTAAAGCAGTTAAAGAAAACGTTACAATTCCTGTAATTGCCAATGGAGATATTTGCACACCTGAACAGGCAAAAGATGTTTTTCAATATACGCAGGCTGATGCTATAATGATCGGGCGAGCGGCACAAGGGCGACCTTGGATATTTGAAGAAATTGCATTCTATTTAACACATGGACAGTTACAGAAAAATAAAAGCATTGATGAAGTAGAACAAGTTGTACTATCACATCTTGATGAGCTTTATCAATTTTATGGAGAATACAAAGGATTAAGGATTGCCAGAAAGCATGTAAATTGGTACACCAAGAATTATGCTGATAGCGATCAATTCAGGCGCTTATTTAGTGTACTTAGCAATACAAGTGAGCAAGTAAACACTCTAAAAGCATTTTTTAGTAAAATTAGAAACAACCCAAAGAGTTAAGAATACTATGTCAGAACAACGCGTTACAGCTGCAGCACTTAAATTTACAACTGTAAATTCTCAAGACCAAATAACACAAAAACCATTGCGTGATTCAGTAAAGCAAGCTTTAAAAAACTATTTATCACAATTAAATGGTGAAGATCCTACAGACCTTTATGAATTAGTGTTAGCTGAAGTTGAACATCCATTCCTTGATATGGTTATGCAATATACACGTGGCAATCAAACTCGAGCAGCAAATATGCTTGGTATCAACCGCGGTACACTTCGCAAAAAATTAAAACAATATGGAATGAGTTAATCGTCTATTATTTAATATGTTATAATATAAAAAGGCGCCTTGATATAAGGTGCTTTTTTCTATTTTTAGAACACAATTACAAAATTCATTCAATGCTCCTCTTTCCTTAAGATATAGATAAAAAAACACTAAGTTTTTACGACTCATAATTAATAATCCTATAAAAACTCATAAGACATTTTATTTGCTGAATCGCTAACTATTTAGTGATTATGCTACATCTCTATTAAAGTACATATATCTTTTTGTTTAAGCTTTTATTTGAAGGTAATTTGGTTCCGTACATTTTAATTGATATACAATGGTTATCAGACGTTTTAACAAATAAATACTACGAAGACTCAATCAATAACAAAACGGTATAGACTCCTGAATATTTTTTACAAAAATATAAGTTAAAACGTGAACAGTTGTATAAATACCTCAGAGAGACAAAACTCACGAAGAAAATTACGCTGTCTGCTTTATATTCAATAGATTTTTAATTTCATATAGATCTTATTGTATAACTGATTGCTTTATAAATTTATTACAAGTTAAAAGGATAAATAGAATCAATCTGCTTTTTTTAGTGCAATAAGAATAGTTAGACAACTGATTATAAATGCTTAGCTAAATCGATGACGATTAATTTTATTTATGATATAGGCCCCATATTACATATCTGTGATACAACGTTTGTTCTTTTATGTATATTCATTACAGTAGCTTATCTAACAACTGTAAACAACGCGATTCCTACATATAAACAAAAATTAAATCATTTTTGATAAAAATAATTTTACAGAACATAAAAACTTATCAGTATATTGGTAATGAATTTTAAGTAAATATTTGCTAGAATGTAGCGATTTTTTAAATTATTATCTGGAGAATTTTATGGCAGGTCATAGTAAATGGGCCAATACGAAACACCGCAAAGCTGCACAAGATGCAAAACGGGGTAAAATCTTTACCAAAATTATTCGTGAGTTAGTAACTGCGGCAAAATTGGGTGGTGGCGATCCAGCGTCAAATCCTCGATTACGAGCTGCAATGGATAAAGCGTTATCTAATAATATGACCCGTGATACCATGAACCGAGCTGTTGCGCGGGGTGTTGGTGGGGAAGATGATAGCAACATGGAAACGATCATCTATGAAGGTTATGGTCCTGCTGGTACAGCTGTAATGGTTGAATGTCTGAGTGATAATCGTAATCGAACTGTGTCTGAAGTACGCCATGCGTTTACTAAAACAGGTGGTAACTTAGGTACTGATGGTTCAGTTTCATATTTGTTCACTAAAAAAGGCGTTATTTCATACCCAACTGGTACTGATGAAGACCAAGTTATGGATGCAGTGCTTGAAGCAGGGGCTGACGACGTCGTGACTTATGATGATGGAGCAATTGATGTATTTACTACACCTGAATCATTTGGTGAAGTAAAAGATGCGCTTGATGCTGCAGGGCTAGTTGCCGAAGTCGCTGAAGTATCAATGATTCCAGCAACAAAAGTCGATCTTGATATTGAATCTGCGCCAAAATTATTACGTTTAATTGATATGCTTGAAGATTGTGATGATGTTCAAGAAGTTTATCATAATGGTGAAGTTTCTGACGAGGTTGCTGCAACGCTCTAATGGCCATTATTCTTGGCATCGATCCTGGATCTCGTTTGACGGGTTACGGCGTAATCCATCAAACGGGACGACAACTTACCTACCTTGGTAGTGGATGTATCCGTACTGCTGTTGATGATTTGCCTACTCGTTTAAAACGCGTATACGCTGGTGTTAGTGAAATTATTTTACAATTCCAACCTGATATGTTTGCTATTGAACAAGTTTTCATGGCTCATAATGCCGACTCCGCATTAAAGTTAGGTCAAGCAAGGGGAGCTGCAATTGTTGCGGCTGTAAATAATAATCTACCCGTTTTTGAATACGCAGCTCGTTTAGTTAAGCAAAGTGTAGTAGGAACCGGCGCAGCTGATAAAAAGCAAGTGCAACATATGGTGAAATTATTATTAAAGTTACCAGCTAGCCCTCAAGCTGATGCCGCTGATGCCTTAGCTATAGCAATTACCCACGCCCATACCAGTCAGCAGTTACTAAAGCATCGCAAGTAAATATAACAAAATTCAATTTACGTATACACATCTATATAAATAAAAAATGCGCCAAAAAACGGCGCATTTCGTTATTTTAATAGCTCGCTTAAGTTATATATGACCTATAGAACTATACATCAAGACCATATATGTACCAAAACTAGCTATTTAGTTACTGCTTTTAAGAACGGTTAACAGGTAACACTACTTTATTTTTATGTTTTGTAAATAATTTTGTTATAAATATGAAGAATAAGGGAACATAAAATATTGCTAAAAATGTTGCTGTTAACATACCACCGATTACACCGGTACCTACCGCATTTTGGCTAGCAGAACCAGCACCGCTATTTAATGCTAGTGGTAATACCCCTAAAATAAAGGCAAACGAAGTCATTAAAATCGGACGTAAACGCAAACGACAAGCTTCAAGTGTAGCATCGATCAATGATTTCCCCTCTTTTTCCAAGGCATCTTTGGCAAATTCTACAATCAATATAGCGTTTTTTGCAGATAACCCCATTGTTGTTAATAGTCCTACAATAAAGTAAATATCGTTATCAAGCCCTCTAAACATAGTTGCAAAAACAGTACCTAAAATCCCAAGAGGAATAACAAATAAGATCGAAATTGGCACTGTCCAACTTTCATACAATGCAGCTAATGATAAAAACACAACAATAATCGAAATAATATAAAGTGTTGTTGTTTGTGATCCTGTCTGACGTTCTTGATAAGATATACCTGTCCAGTCAAAAGTAAATCCTTTTGGCAAATTTTTGGACAACTCTTCCATCACAGCCATTGCTTGTCCAGAGCTTAGACCTGGAGCGGCTGAACCGCTTATCTCCATTGCTGCCACACCATCATAACGAACCAGTGAAGGAGAGCCATAAGTTTTTGTCGTAGTAGCAAATGCATCATATGGAACCATCTCACCATTTTTATTTTTAACATGCCAATAGCTAAAATCATCTGGTAGCATACGATATGGTGCATCAGATTGTAAGTATACTTTTTTAACTCGGTTATTATAAACAAAATCGTCAATATAAGCAGAACCTAAAGCTGTCGACAATACAGTATTTACTGAATTCACCGAAACGCCCAATGCTTGTGCGGCTTCAAAATCAACATTAATTTTGTACTGTGGAACATCTAGCATACTTCCCGGTCTAACTTGTTGCAGTTTAGGATGATGAGAAGCTTGACCCAACATTTGGAAAAATGCGCCTACCAAAGCATCATGACCATAACTAGCCGTATCTTTCAGCACATAAGAAAAACCATTAGCCATACCTAATGCTGGAACAGCTGGTAAGTTGGTAACAATTACCCTCCCCTCGGTTATAGTAGAAGCAAATCCCCAACCGCTAGCGACTAAAGCATTAACTTTTTGATCAGCGCGTTTACGTTGTTCCCAATTTTTTAATCGAACAAAGCCTAGCCCCATATTTTGCCCACGACCAACCATACTAAATCCAGCTACAGTAAATATTTCCTCAACTGAATCAGCTTTTTGCTCAGTATAAAATTTTGCCGTTTTATTTAAAACTGACATAGTTTGCTCTAAAGTTGATCCTGGCGGTAGCTCAACCATAACTAAAAGCACACCCTGATCTTCATTAGGTAAAAAACCAGTAGGTAACCGATTAAAACCAAAGATTAATCCAACTAAGATTAAAGTATAACAAGCAAAAGCTATTAATGGATAACGAACAACTTTTATTACACCTTTTTCATAATGACGTAAACTCTTTTCATAAAATCCATTAAACCATTTAAAGAATTTTTTTGTACCAACAGAACACCAACAAAATGGAGGTATAGATTCTAACTGTTCACCTAACGAATTCCTTTTTAATTTACTTTTAGTTGGTGCTTTTAAAATTTGGACACAGAGCGCTGGAGTTAATACAATTGCCATCAACACAGATAATGCCATCGCTGTTACAATGGTAATTGAAAACTGTCGGTAAATTCCACCCGCTGCACCACCATAAAATGCCATAGGAACGAATACTGCAGATAACACAACTGCAATACCAACCAACGCTGAAGTAATTTGTTCCATCGATTTAACGGTTGCATCATAAGGTGATAAACCTTCATCATGCATAATACGTTCAACGTTCTCAATAACAACTATTGCATCATCTACCAACAAGCCAATAGCAAGCACCATTGCAAACATAGATAATGTATTAATCGTAAAACCGCAGATATATAAAACAGCAAAAGTACCTAACAATACCACGGGTACTGTAATGGTCGGTATAAGTGTTGAACGAAGATTTTGTAAAAACACATACATTACAATAACAACTAAAATAATAGCTTCAATCAATGTATGTACTACGTTATTAATTGATAATTTTACAAATGGTGTTGTGTCATACGGATAAGCATAGTGAATATCTTCAGGAAAGATTTTTGATAATTCAGTTAATTTTTTATCTACCTGATCAGAAGTTTCTAATTGGTTAGCTCCTGTTGCCAAATAAATACCAAGACCTGCTGATGCTTTACCATCATAATAAGAAATAAAATTATAATCAGATGCGCCAATTTCAACTGTTGCAACATCTTTTAATAAAAGATTAGAACCATCGGTATTCACACGCACTAAAATATTTTGGAATTGTTCGGGTGTTTTTAAACGTGATTGAGCAGTAATTGTCGCATTGAGTTCTTGTCCATCAGTTGCTGGTAAGGCACCTAATTGCCCTGCTGTTACTTGCGCATTTTGCGCTTGAATAGCTGCAATGATTTCTTCAATTGATAAATTAAAATAGGTCAATTTATTTGGATCAAGCCAAATACGCATTGCATATTCAGAACCAAATAATTGAGTATCGCCAACACCTTGTACACGTCGAATCTGATCTTGCACAGTTGAATAAACAAAGTCAGCAATATCTGCTTGTGTTTTTTGAGGATTTGTTGAATAAAAGCCTACAACCTTTAAAAAGTTGGTATTATTTTTTGCAACAGAGACACCATTTTTTTGCACACTTTCAGGTAGCCGTGATTTAATACTTTCAACTTTATTTAACACTTGTACTTGAGCAAAATCAGGATTAGTCCCAGGAGCAAAGGTTAACGTTGTTTGAACAACACCTTGTGCACTACTGGTTGATTTCATATAAATTAAATTATCTAATCCAGTTAAATTCTGTTCAATCAATTGAGTAACAGTATTTTCGATAGTCTGTGCATCAGCACCTGGGTAAACAGCACTAACAGTTACAGCAGGAGGAGCAATGTCAGGATACTGCTCAACGGCTAGTAGCTTTATGCATAAAGCACCTCCTAGCATCATCATGATTGCAATTACCCAAGCGAAAACAGGTCTATCAATAAAAAACTTAGCCATAATTCAATCTACCCCTGTTTTATTTCACGCTATTTTTGATGATACTATCTAATTGTTCTTGTGAAAGTGTATTAGGATCTCCAACTTTTTTTGCTTTCATAGGTGGAGCATCTCTTTGTGGATTTTCAACAGAAGTTAAATTAAGTAATCCTGTAATAATAACCTCTTCACCAACATCAATTCCTTTTGTTACAACCCAATAACCACCTATTCCAGTGTATACTTGGATATCTTGCCGATATTCCACAGTACTATCCGGTCTTAATATTTTCGCAGTGTATTGCCCTAACTTATTACTGGTAATTCCTTGCTGTGGAACAAGTACAGCATTTTTGATATAACCTAATGTGACTTGCGGTTTAACAAACATACCTGGCAAAATTTTGCTTTCAGTATTTGTAAACTGCGACCGCAAAGTAACAGTACCTGTTGTTTCATTAACAGTCATATCAGAAAATTTAATACTACCCGGATAAGGGTATTTAGAACCATCATTAAAATATAATTCAACATTATTGTCTTTTACTGGTTCATAAATTACATTTTCATCCTGAAGATACTTATTATAACGAGTAGCCGCTTCAGTCATATCGACATAAATTGGATCCAGTTGCTGGACTAGTGCAAGTGGTGTCGATTGACCTGCCGCCACTAATGCCCCTTCAGTCACACTTGATTTACCAATATATCCATCAATTGGCGAATATACTTTTGTATAATCTAAATTGACTTTAGCTGTATGTTTAGCTGCTTGTGCAACTAATACCGCAGCTTCAGCTTGTTTAGCGTCTGCAGCTGCTTTATCATAATCTTGTTGACTAATGGATTTAGTATTTAATAATCCGGCGTAACGTTTAAGAGTGAGTTGAGCAATATTGGCATTCGCTTTAGCGCTAGCAACACTTGCTACCGCACTATCATAATTAGCTTGATAAATAGCTGGATCTATTTGATAAAGAGATTGTCCAGCTTTAACATTCGAACTTTCATCAAACTCTCGTTTTAAAACAATACCACCTACTTGAGGTCTAATTTCAGCAATTTGAGATGCAACAACCCTACCTGGCAGACTAATTTTTAATCTGTAGTTTAATGGTTCAACTTTAAACACGGTTACCTTAGGTAATTGATTATTAACTTTTTTTGAATTTCCGCTATCACAGCTTGTTAATAAAAGTAGGCTGATACACACCACAGGCAAGGCTAATAATAACTTGTTAAATCTCATATATAAATGACCTCAATAAACTTATTAATTCTTTTATTTTTTAATAATAGATCTTATTTAAAATTAATCGGCGATTTTACAAAAAATAAGCATAAATTGTAAGTATCTTTACAGGTTAATAGCACAGAGTTCTAAAAAATGGCTGATTAGATTATGAGAATAAAAATATAACATAGTTAATTATGATTATTGTTAGAAATAAAGTAATATAGGCTAATTGATTTTTTGTGCTATAAACTATCTTAAATAAAATGTTATACTACGAATATCAAATATAGTTGCTCTAATGAAGATTAATTCATATTGCTAAATAAAAAAGTAAAAATTTACTTTACTGTACTCCGCAATCATTTTTTCAAAATATGATTGAATAATTTAAGTCTATATTTAATTTAATACAGAGATGGTTATTATGGATAATTTACGTATTGTTCTAATTGTTGTTGCATCCTTAGTCATTATTGCATTGCTTATCCATGGATTTTGGATCAACAAAAAAGAACGTTCTTCACTTTTTTGTTCAAATAAAAAAAGGCAATTTGAACAAAACACTCAACAACATCAAAATTTCTCTATGCATGACATAGGAGAAGATAAAAATGTTACCTCACTCATTCCTGAAATAACAAAAAGTAGTAAAACGGTTGAAAACGATATAATTACTAATTTATTCACAACTGAACAAGAAAACATGCCACAACAAGAAGAATTATTTGTTGATAAAGACGATGAACCAAAAAATAATGCTGACACACCAAAAGAGGCAGCAGGTAATGTTGAGCTTGATCTTTTTGAAGATGAGCAACAATCTGATTTAATTCAAACAACAAAAGAAAAGCCATCAAATAGTAATGACGAAGTAAACTATAATAACAAATCTAAAAAAATAAATATTAACAATGAACAATCTACAACCGAAATTATTGTATTAAATATCACCGGTCTTAACGGAAAATTATTACAAGGCGATGTGCTACTCGCTAGCATTATGCAATCGGGTTTCCAGTTCGGTGATATGAGAATTTTTCACCGTCATGTAGATCCTGCGGGCAATGGAGCAATATTATTTAGTTTAGCCAATATGGTTACACCTGGATATTTGGATCCTGAAACAATGCATGAATTTACCACACCTGGTGTGTCTATTTTTATGGTTGCTCCTACAGAAGGTAACAATCAGCATAACTTCAAATTAATGTTGCAAACAGCGCAACGCATAGCCGATGATGTTAACGGTGTAGTATTAGATGACGAACATCACATGTTAACTCCACAAAAAATAGACAGTTATAAAGAACGCATTAAAAAGGCCTGTAACGAAATTTAACTGTCGTCTTTTCAGCAAATCTTTTATAAAATGCCACCAACTTAGGTTGGTGGCTAAAAATTAATATCGATATAACCTATTCATTTGAATGAGTTAATTTAGCTAGGAATGATTTATAGTTAAATTAATCTATTTGTAATGATTTTTCCAAAACCTACATTTTAATTTAAGAGCATATAATCATGTCGCTATCTAATGAAACCGAAAATTCAGTAAATTCATCTGAACAGAATAAAGACATAGCAAAGCAATTGACCTCACTACGCAGCCTAATCAGACATCATGAATACTGTTATTATGTCCTTGATACACCAGAAATTCCCGATGCTGAATATGATAAATTAATAAAACAACTACAAACATTAGAACATCAAAACCCAGATCTTATTACGCCCGACTCACCAACCCAACGAGTTGGTGGTTCCCCATTAACACAATTTGCATCCATCAAACATGAAATGCCCATGTTATCACTTGATAATGTATTTGATGATGTTAGCTTTATTGCATTTAACAAACGAGTTAAAGATCGTCTTCATTTGAGTGATTCTGAACAGGTCGAATATTGTTGTGAGCTAAAACTTGATGGGCTTGCTGTCAGCCTCCTTTATGAAAATGGTCGCTTTATACAAGCTGCAACACGAGGAGATGGTACAACAGGGGAAGACATAACAGCCAATGTAAAAACCATCAAAACCATTCCACTAATTCTAATAGGCGATAATATCCCAACTAGATTAGAAGTTCGAGGGGAAGTATTTATGACACATAAAGGCTTTGAAAAACTCAATGTAGATGCAGAAAAGCGAAACGAAAAAGTATTCGCCAATCCACGTAATGCAGCCGCTGGTTCATTAAGACAATTAGATCCTAAAATTACAGCAAAAAGACCATTAGCATTCTTTTGTTATGGTGTTGGTATTTTCGAAGGTGCCACATTACCTGACACACATTACGATCGTTTGATGCAATTTAAAGCTTGGGGGTTACCAGTTAGTAATAAAATACAAAAACGCCAAGGAGCGCAGGCCGCTTTGGATTATTTTAAACTAATTGGCGAACAACGTATGTCATTAGATTTTGATATCGATGGTGTAGTAATTAAAGTTAATAGTATTGAACTACAAAACGAGCTTGGTTTTGTTACTCGAGCGCCGAGATGGGCTATAGCATTTAAATTTCCAGCACAAGAAGAAGTTACAAAATTAAATAAAGTAGACTTTCAAGTTGGGCGAACAGGTGCAATTACCCCTGTAGCAAGGCTTGAACCTGTATCAGTTGCTGGTGTTATTGTAAGCAATGCGACATTACATAATAGCGATGAAATAATCCGATTAGGTATTCGTGAGGGTGACTATGTAACAATACGCCGAGCTGGTGACGTTATTCCTAAAATAGTAGCCGTCATAGTAGATAGAAGACCCGCTAACACAAAAGAAATCATCTTTCCGACACACTGCCCTATTTGTGGCTCACAAATAGTTCGAGACGAAGGTGCGGCGATATCACGCTGTGCCGGAGGTTTAATTTGCCCTGCACAACGAAAAGAAGCTTTAAAGCATTTTGTTTCACGGCGAGCAATGAATGTAGATGGCATGGGAGATAAAGTCATTGAACAACTAGTTGATAAAGAATATGTCAAAACGCCAGCAGATTTATATAAACTAAATCTACCAACGCTATGTAGTTTAGATAAAATTGGGGAAAAATCTGCTAATAACTTATTAAATGCACTAGAGGTATCTAAAAATACGACATTAAGCCGCTTTATATTTGCGCTTGGAATCCCGAATGTTGGTGAAGTTACTGCCGAAAATCTTGTTAACCAACTTGGTAGTTTATCAGCAATTGAGAACGCCTCACTAGAAAAACTACAATCAGTAAACGAAATTGGTGCCGTGATTGCAGAAAGCATTATCGACTTTTTCCAAGAACCACATAATCGCAATGTAATTGAACAATTAACAAGTAATGATGTAGGCATTCACTGGCAATATGTTATTCCACAAATACAAGAAATTGCCACTAATTCACCTTTTTCAGGAAAAACCGTGGTATTAACTGGTACATTATCGGTTTTAACTCGAGATAAAGCCAAAGATAAATTAAAGCAACTAGGCGCCAAAGTAACAGGCAGTGTTTCGAAAAATACTGATCTAGTCATTGCAGGAGGAGCAGCAGGCTCTAAACTTAATAAGGCTCAAGAACTAGGAATTAAAGTTATTGACGAGCAAGAATTGATAAATTTACTTGATCAGTAAATATAAAATTTACTGATACTTATTAGCAAATTGATTAGAATAACAATTATCAAATAACAAGGAGGACATTATGCCTTTACTAGACAGTTTTAAAGTTGATCACAAAAAAATGAAAGCGCCCTTTGTGAGAATTGCAAAAACAATGGCAACCCCAAAAGGTGACAACATTACTGTGTTTGATCTACGCTTTACCATTCCAAACAAAGACAACCTTCCAGAAAAAGGAATTCATACATTAGAACATTTATTTGCTGGTTTTATGCGTGATCATCTTAACAGTGATAAAGTTGAAATAATCGATATTTCACCAATGGGATGCCGCACAGGTTTTTATATGAGCTTAATTGGTAATCCGAATGAGGCATTAGTTGTCGATGCATGGTTAAAATCAATGCATAACGTATTAAATGTTAAATCGCAAAACCAGATTCCTGAATTAAACGAGTATCAATGTGGTACCTATAAAATGCACTCATTATATGAAGCTCAAACCATTGCCGAACAAATTATAAAATCTGGCATTAGCATATGCCATAATGATGAAATCGCATTAACTGATGAGCAACTTGCCCAAATTAATAATCACTAGGAGGTATCTATGCCTAATGTCGTTATAGACTTTTTAGAAGGTCGCACTGTAGAGCAAAAAAGAGAAATGGCAAAACGGGTAACTAATGCCATCGTTGAAACCCTTAACTGTAAACCAGAAGCAGTTCAAATCATTATGCACGAATTATCTAAAGATCAAATTGCTAATGGTGGTGTACTACACATTGATAAAGATTGATATGAAACGGGCTAAATAATTGGCAGAACACCACATAAACCTAAATTAAAATCCATCTTTTATACCAATTAACTACAAAACTCAAAATAATATTTTGTATTTTGAGTTTTTATTACCAAATTATTTTTATTATTCAAGATAAATTCAATCGCAAACCAACAAATTGTCTTGATTTACCTAACTCTTTAATGCTTACAATTGTAATGATTAAGATGAAGCAAGTGTCCCATTTTATTTACTTTTGTTTCTAAATAATGTTCGTTATTTGGATTTTCGCCAACTTCTAATGGCACCCGTTGCATAATTTTAATGCCACACTGTTCAAGTACTCGTATTTTTTCTGGATTATTAGTTAGTAGGCGAATTTGTGATACACCTAATAAAGTTAGCATATCTGCGCATAGAGTGAAATCGCGTTCGTCTGCTGCAAACCCCAATTGTTCATTAGCTTCAACCGTATCTAAACCTTGATCTTGTAGCGCATAAGCTCTGATTTTATTCAATAAACCAATATTGCGGCCCTCTTGCCGGTGATAAATTAAAATCCCTTTACCTTCCTTTGCAATTTGTTTTAATGCTGCTTTTAACTGAAAGCCACAATCGCAGCGTAGACTAAAAAGTGCATCACCTGTTAAGCATTCAGAATGAATTCTTGTAAGAACTGGCGTATCGCCAGATATATCACCAAATACTAATGCGACATGATCCTTTTTTGTTGCAATTTCTTCAAATCCAACAATAATAAAACATCCCCAAGGCGTTGGTAATTTTGCTTGTGCAACACGTTTTAATTGCATTATTATCTCCATTTTTAATAAGCATAAATAAGATTTTATAAAAATAAATTTATCTTCTATGCTAAAATATTAAGCAAAAGCAATTTATACTTAATTGAGTTTATAAATGAGGTTAGTAATAAAAAAAACAATAGTCTTATTGGCTATTTTCCTAGCTGTTCCTTTTACTATTATAGCCATAAATTGGCATTGGCAACCAGTGTCCTTAAATAATACATCTAAATATTTATTCTTAATAACTGAAACAGCAAGTTTCCCCTGGGGAATAATCACCTCAACAATCTTATTTATTGCATTTTGTCTGTTATTACAAAAAAAAACAAAAAAAAGAATTATATTATTATGGTTACTTCTTGTTAGCGCAATATTAAGTGGGCAAATAATTAAAAGCCTTTTAAAATCACAAATAGCTGAATCACGGCCTTATGTACTTTGGATGGCTCAGGAATATAATATTAGTGATCAACAATTTTATTCGAAATCTCTATCAGAAAGAAAAGAATTTATCCATCAATTATTTAAAAATTCATTAACAATTCCAAGTTGGCTATCAAACCACTGGCAAAATGAAACTGGATACGCTTTACCCTCTGGACATACCTTATTAGCTGTAACTTGGGCATTATTAGCTTTAACATTGCTAAAATTTAAACAACACTATGCGATAATATCATTTATCATTATTTGGACAATATTTATTGAATTAAGCAGATTATTATTAGGAATGCACAGCCCAATTGACATAATAACAAGTATATTAATCTCATGGATTATTTCATTAATCTGCTATTTTTATGCTAAAAAATGGCATATAGTAGACAAATAATTGTTAAATACTTTGATAAAGTGTCATTTACAACGAACTACTTTTATTTTAGAAAGTTATAATTAACAGCCTAACAAGCCAAACATATAAAGAATTTACAAAAATAGACGAGAAAAAACAAAAAGTTTAATTAAAAATCAAAAAGAAAGGTCAACATAATGAAATTTGTTATATCAATTTTATTTATAATCATCATTTTTGCCATCTCAATAGCAATGAGTTCAGCTAACAATCAGATAGTAACATTCAATTATTTGGTAGCTAAAACTGAAATTCACCTATCTGGATTAATAGCAATTTTATTTGGTTCAGGCTTTATATTTGGTTGGGTATTAACCGGTATTTTCTTTCTAAAATCTAAATTACAGCACTCATCAACAAAACGTAAACTAAATAAATTACAAAAAAAATACGATGAAGGCATGACTAATAAGCAAATAAACACAACTAAAGCTAATTAAGAATAGGTTATTATGTTTGAACTGTTATTTTTGTTGCTCCCTATTGCCGCCGCATACGGTTGGTATATGGGTGACAGAAATGCAAAACAAAAATATCTAAATGAATCTAACCGTCTATCTCGTGAATATGTTGATGGTTTGAATTTTCTTTTATCTAATCAAAAAGATAAAGCTGTCGATCTTTTTTTAGACATGCTAAAAGAAGACGATGGCACACTTGAGGCGCATTTAACATTAGGTAACTTATTTCGCTCTCGGGGTGAAGTTGATAGAGCGATCCGTATTCATCAAGCACTATTAGAGAGCTCATCTTTAACATTCGAACAGAGACTATTAGCTATTCAACAACTAGGTCGTGATTATATGGTTGCCGGTCTTTATGATCGTGCTGAAAAGACGTTTTTGCAATTAATTGATGAAGAAGATTTTCAGCAACATGCATTACAGCAACTTATTATAATATATCAATCAACCAGTGAATGGATAAATGCCATCAACATAGCAACTAAATTGGTCAAACTTGGCAATGAAAAATATAAAACCGATATTGCACAATTTTATTGTGAATTGGCATCACTGGCTATTGCTAATGATGATCTCGATAAAGCCAATAGCCTATTACAAAAATCAGCAATGGCAGACACTAAATGTGCTCGTACTTCACTCATGTTGGGGCAAGTTCTTATGGTACAAAACAAAACAGAGCAAGCTGTCAAATCTTTTAAACAAATATTACAACAAGACAAAACTTTTATTGGCGAAGCATTACCTTTATTAAAAGATTGCTACCTAAAGCTAAATAATCAACATGAATTTCAAGAATTTTTACAATTATGTGTCGATCAAGATACCGGTAATGTAGCCGAATTAATGCTTGCTGATATTATAGAAAAAGAAAAAGGCCTAGATGCTGCACAATACTACATGTATCGCGAATTAATTAAACATCCTAATTTAAAAGGATTTTACCGACTAATGAATTATCATGTTGCTGATGCAGAAAAAGGTAAAGCCAGAGAAAGCCTTTTACTTTTACGCAACATGGTTGGCGAACAAATAAAAACGGTACCCAATTATCGATGCCAAAAATGTGGGTTCACAGTTAACTCGCTTTACTGGTTATGCCCTGCTTGCCGTTCATGGTCAACAATAAAACCTGTTCGTGATTTTGAACAACATTAAGATAAATAAAAAAGAGATTTTTATGTTTTTAATTGATTCACACTGCCATTTAGATAGTTTAGACTTTAGTACTAAATCTATAAAAGATATTTTACAAGAAGCTACCAACAATGACGTTAAACATTGCCTAAGCGTGGCAACAACTCTGTCGGGCTATGAATCGATGAAACATAGACTTACGCCTTATCAAACTCAATGCTCTTTCTCGTGTGGGATTCATCCACTTAATCTTGATGAAGAAACCTACGATGCCAAACGCTTTCAAACTTTAGCACAAGAAGACAACGTCATTGCACTTGGTGAAACGGGGCTTGATTATTACTACCAACAAGATAATCTAGAACTACAGCAAACTATATTTAAAGAACATATTCGATTAGGACGAAAACTAAGCAAACCCGTTATTGTCCATACACGTAATGCTAAAGAAGACACTTTAAGAATTTTAAAAGATGAGCATGTCCACTCTGGTGTTTTGCACTGTTTTACAGAAGATATCGAAACAGCAAAACAACTATTGGATCTTGGTTTTTATATTTCCTTTTCAGGGATTATCACCTTTAAAAATGCCGAGACCCTACGCGAAGTTGCTAAATATGTTCCGCTTGATCGTATCTTGGTCGAAACAGACTCACCCTATCTTGCTCCCGTACCATATCGAGGGAAAGAAAACAAACCCGCGTATGTTCGTGTAGTTGCGCAATATTTATCTGCTTTAAAAGGTGTTTCTTTAGAGGATATAGCCCAAAAAACCACCCATAATTTTTGCCAGTTATTCAATCTTCAAGGAAAATTAAATGAATTATAAATTAACTATTGATTGGGATGATTTTTTAACAAACTATTGGCAAAAAAAACCGGTAATCTTACGCAAAGCATTTGTTAATTTTATTGATCCCATAACTCCAGACGAACTAGCTGGTTTAGCGATGGAAGAAGAAATTGATAGCCGAATTGTTTCTAATAAAGATGGTGTTTGGGATGCTAAATTTGGGCCATTTACTCAATATAATAATTTAGGCGTAGATCATTGGAGTTTGCTAGTACAAGCTGTTGACCATTGGCATGAACAAGCAGCGACTTTACTTAAGCCGTTTAAATGCCTTCCACAATGGCAATTTGATGATCTAATGGTTTCTTACGCAACACAAGGCGCCGGAGTTGGACCTCATATTGATAATTATGATGTATTTATTATCCAAGGGATGGGGAGCAGGCGCTGGCAAGTTGGCGATCGCGATCCAAATTATAAACAATTTAATGCACACAAAGCATTATTGCATGTAAAAGAATATCAACCAATCATTGACGAAGATATCGCCACAGGCGATATTCTATATATCCCTACAGGTTGTCCGCATAATGGTACATCAATTGGAGAATCATTAAGTTATTCTGTCGGTTTTATGACACAAACATCACAACAACTACTAAGTAGTTTTGCTGATTATGTCATTGATAACCTACCAATTAGTGTTTATTATCAAGATCCAGATTTAAAGCTACCTAACGATTCTCACCGCGTTCAACCTTATGAATTAAAAAAGGTACAAGATCAAATTATTGACCTAATCAAAACACCTTCATTATTTAACGATTGGTTCGGTAGACACATTACTTTACCAATGCACGATCTAAATATTGTACCAGTTGAACCACCATACAATTATGAAGAATTTGAATCATTACTAAAAACGAGTGCAGAGCTACGCCGTGTACAAAGTATTCGAATCTTTAAAGTAGGTGATTTTGGCTATATTCATGGTGAAAAAATTGACTTACCAATGCCTATCATTGATCTACTTTGTGAAACTGAAACACTATATTACGAACAGTTACAGGATAAAAACACGCTTAAAGTTATGCTTGATCTTGTCAACAAAGGTTATTGGTACTTTGCTGAAGATTAAATAAATCAACTACCGATAATAAAATCGACAGATAAAACGACTGTTTAGGGCATTAAGCTTGGCTTTTTATTAGTTTTAAGTATATACTTGCCCCCGCTTTAATTTACCCTCCGTTTAATCACAAATTAAACATCATAAAACGCAAATTTTAAGTGACATCTATTTTTAAAAACTAGAGGTATGCATGAAAACTGAAGCAAACACAGCCTTGCAAGCAGAAAGTGAAAACGAACACACAACCCCGTATCAAAAAAGAACCCTTTTTGCATCCACTGTCGGTTACGCACTTGATGGCATGGATATGATGATTTTAGGTGTATGTTTTAGTCTAATCTCGACCAGCTTTAACCTAACTAAAGCTGATTTAGGAACCTTAACATCAGTAACCTTACTTGGTGCCGTATTAGGCGGTATTTTATTTGGTATCCTTGCCGATAAATATGGTCGAGTAAGAGTCTTTTCATGGACTATTTTAATATTTTCCCTTTTCACTGGGTTATGTGCAATTTCACCTAACTATGAATGCTTTTTAATTTTTCGCTTTTTAAGTGGACTTGGTCTTGGTGGTGAATTTGGAATTGGTATGACTCTAGTTTCTGAAAGCTGGCCTAAAAATAAACGTTCAAGAGCAACATCCATTGTTGCATTAGGCTTTCAAGCTGGTATCATTTTAGCTGCATTAACCGTCAATTTTATTGGTGAAATTTATGGTTGGCGTTGGGCTTTTGCCATAGGGGTGCTGCCAGCTCTATTTGTTGCTTGGACACGTAAAGGTCTAAAAGAACCAGAAATCTGGCAAAATTTAAAAGATCAAAACAAAAATAAAATAGCCATTGGCAAATTATTTAAAAATCCTCGAACTATAGCAACTACAACAGGGTTAACTATTGCTTGTGCAGTACAAAATTTTGGTTTTTATGGACTCATGGTTTGGATGCCCAATATGATTGCAACTGAACTCAAATTACCATTTAAAAATACAATGTTCTGGACCATTTCAACAACAATTGGTATGTCACTAGGGATCTTAATTTTTGGTTGGTTATGTGATAAATTTGGTCGCCGCCCTTCTTATATCCTATTTTTATTCGTTTCAGCAGTTTCAATTTGGTTTTATTTTCATCAAACTGATATGTTTATATTAATCATATTTGGTTCAGCAATTGGCTTTTTTGTCAATGGGATGATGGGTGGCTACGGAGCATTACTTGCTGAACACTACCCGACAGATGCTCGCTCAAGTGCTGAAAATATTATTTTTAATGTGGGTCGAGGAATTGCTGGAGTATCGCAAGTTCTAATTGCATATTTAGCTACTGTTTACTCAATTAGCTACGCATTAGCTTTACTGTCAGCTGCTTATTTATTATCAGCAGCTGCATTCGTATTTTTAATACCTGAAACAAAAGGTAAAGAACTAGAATAAAATAACTAAAACAGGGTGAACGCCCTGTTTTTATATTATTTTGATTAAAATTATATCAAAAAATTAAATTATTTTAATTAGCAGTACAGGAAGCTGGCGCCAATTGCACACTAAAAACTTTTCATCATTGATATAGTAATTATAACTGACATCATTTAGAAGCACGTCCCTATACCGTTTAAGTTGTGGGTTATTACTACGGTAAAGATTTTTTCGATATTTCCGTTATCTATTGAAGCATTAATAACATATTTATAATTAAGTAATCTATTATCTTTTGCTATTTCAACTAAATTAGTTTTTACATCAATTTTAACTGGAAACATTTTTTATTCTTTATTAATAATGGTATTTTGCAAAAAATTGATGCCTATATTTTAAAAAAATCACAACTTTTTAAATTGGCATTGAATTTTAAATTAACGCAACTGAAAAGGACTAAACTCACTAAACTTGCAAATACTGGTTTTTAGTCTCGCATCGCTATTCCTTTTTATTGATTCTGCAAGTTTCATTTTTACCAATTATTTAAAATACTGACGTCAGAACAATATAATATTTTACAGTTTCAAACTAAAGAAACAATAAAAAAGGGCTTTGATAAGCCCTTTTTTACCAATAAATTTTAACTTATTTATTTTATTCAGATTAAACTAAAATATATTTAATCATTATTATCACAATCACTCGGTTTTACGTCCACTGAAAAGACTTTATCATCATTGATATAATAATTATAATTAGCTCCTCTAGGGAATACTAATCTTAGTGTCTTCATACTAGAGTCATCACCACAATAAAACGCAACCAATTTGTTTTTTAAATTTTTTTGATTGCTTTCAGCCTGTAATGCATCTTTAGTCAGATTATTCACTATATATTTATAATTAATTTCATTGCTATTTGTCGATACATCAACTAAAGTGGTGCTCGGATCAATGGTTACAGGCAATTTTGTTTTAATCGCCTTAATCATCATATCTTGAGCCACACTATAATTACCTTCTTCTACCTTATTAAGCATATATTCTTTTTCCGATTTTGTTTGTTCATACAAATCTTTAGCTTTATCACTAACTGCTGAACTTACTTGCTTAACTTGGTCTTCAATTTTTGAACCTAACTGACTAGCCTTGTCACTTATATCTGCGCCTAATTGACTAGCCTTATCTCCAATTTCTGAGCCTAATTGATTAGCTTTGTCACTTATATCTGAACTTGTTTGCTCGACCTGCTGTTTCATATCATCAGTTTTTGATTTCGAATTATCACAATTGATTAAAAAAAGCCCTAACACGATCATAGTGATCACTTTAAAAAGTTTCATTTTTTTTCCTTTCTGTTTCTACTGAATTTTTGGCCATTATAAATTAACTCATAATAGTCTATTGGTTTAAAAAATTAATTCTATATAACATAAATAGTAAAAGAGCTTAAATAAGCTCTTTTACTATAACAAATATCAACTAGTTAATATGCATACCTCCTGTAACACCATAAGTTTCGCCAGTTGTATAACTTGATTCTTCAGACGCTAAGTGCACATAAACACTAGCAAGTTCAACTGGTTGACCAGCGCGTTGCAATGGAGTTTGTTTACCAAAATCAGGAATGGCATCACTTGGCTGACCACCACAAATTTGTAATGGAGTCCAAACTGGACCTGGTGCTACTGAGTTTACGCGAATACCTTTATGTCCTAATTGTTTAGCTAATCCACGCGTAAATGCAATGATAGCTGTTTTGGTTGCGGCGTAATCTAATAAATTACTGCTAGGTTGATATGCTTGGAGAGATGAAGTTGTAATAATTGTTGAACCTGGTTTTAAATAACCCAAAGCCGCTTTAGTGACCCAAAAAAGCGAAAATACATTAACTTCAAAAGTTTCTTTAATTTGCTTGGTAGTAAGTTTCATAATATCTTCAACGGCAACTTGCTTGCCAGCAACCAATGTCAAATTGTCTAATCCACCTAATTGATGGTGCGCTTCTTCAACTAATTTTTTACAAAAAGCCTCGTCACTCAAATCACCTGGGATCAATACAGCTTTGCGCCCTACAGCTTGAATAACCTTAGCCACTTCCTCAGCATCTTTTTGTTCGAAAGGAAGATAATTTATTGCCACATCAGCACCTTCTTTAGCATAAGCTATTGCTGCTGCCCTACCGATACCTGAATCGCCACCAGTAACAAGCATTTTACGCCCTTCTAAGCGACCATGCCCTTGATAGCTTTTTTCGCCACAATCAGGAATTGGTTTCATTTCGCACTGTAAAGCTGGTGCAATTTGTGTTTGTTTTGGGAACTTATCGTGATGATATTTAGTAAGTGGATTGTAGATCTGTTTGCTCATAATTTTCTCCTAAGTTAAACATGTATTTGAAAACAAATTCAATATAACTTAAATGAAATCAATTAATAATCACAAAATCCTATTGATCAACATATTTTAATCTTTAAAATAACTAACTAATTCAATAAATTATATTTTACTGACAAAAAATTAGAATAATCTTTTTTAAAACTTAATAGTATTGCTCAATATCATCCCCAAAATAAAAAACAACAAACTGAGGCTAATAATTAACAAAGATGACTTTCCATGATTGGCTCGGTGAGATACTCAAAATTTGTAAAGTCAAAACATTGAATGCTGCATAAATTTGCACCTGTTTAAGTGTATCAAATTAACATATACGAAGCTAGTTATAAAAAACTTAAAGGATAGAATTATTTTTCTCGACAATAATTAAAGCATGTTCACAGTCATGTTTTTAACGCTATAACTAATAGTATTATGATTTTTCGATATATTGAATAAGATAGTGAACTCATCAATATCAATTAGTGACTCATTTTTATTGGTTAAATAACCGAATTTTGAGAATCATTAAGATCACTATTTTCCAATTCCGACATACTCATCTTGCAAAGCTTTTTAACATTATCGCGATTAATTAAAGCTATATTTAAAACAAAAAATAATTAATTACAATATTTTATACTAAAACATAGCGTTTCCTGAAACTTTTTTACAAGTTACTTATACCAAAATAACAAAATCAATAAAAAACTATTGCACTTTTTTAAAAAACGAGTATTTTGTTAAAAATATTTTAAAAAATGATAAAAAGTTAATCATCCAACATTATGAAATTTTCACTCAAAATCGTCCTCATCAATATTATTGTCAGCGTGGTCATTATTCCTGCGCGGGGGCGTTTTTGAATAAAAAATATGTTTATACATAAATTAGAAAACCCCCGCTCCCAAAAAGCGGGGTTTTTTTTATGGTTAATGGATAGGTAAAGTACAAGCGAGGAATAAATGTTAGGAACACAGTGGATAGTAAAAACCTTAAAAGAAAAAGGCGTAACCATCGTTTTTGGATATCCTGGTGGACAAATTATGCCTCTATACGATGCACTTTATGACGGGGGTATTGAACATGTACTATGTCGTCATGAACAAGGTGCTGCCATAGCGGCTATTGGTTATGCTCGTGCAACAGGAAAAACTGGTGTTTGCATTGCCACCTCGGGTCCTGGTGCAACAAATATCATTACAGGTCTTGCTGATGCTTTGATTGATTCAGTGCCGATTGTTGCTATAACTGGTCAAGTACCAACCAAGCTTATTGGTACAGATGCTTTTCAAGAAGTTGATGTTTTGGGATTATCTCTAGCTTGCACCAAACACAGTTATTTAATCGATGATGCACACGATTTACCCAATATATTAGAAGAGGCGTTTAACTTAGCTAATTCGGGAAGACCTGGACCAATATTAATTGATGTTCCCAAAGATATACAGCTTGCAAACCTAGATTATCATAACTATTTAACACCATCCTCATTAAAAATTACACAGAATAAAACTCAACTATACCCAATCTTGCCTGATGATATAAAACAAGCCAAACAAATGATCACCCAAGCCCAAAAACCAATGCTTTACATTGGTGGAGGTGTTGGGCTTTCAGGCGCAATATCCGAACTTAGAAACTTTATGGAATTAACACAAATTCCAAGTGTATCAACATTAAAAGGGCTTGGTGTTGCCGATATTAATAATCCCTATTATTTAGGATTAGTGGGCATGCATGGAGCAAAAGCAGCCAATTTAGCAGTGCAAGAGTGTGACCTACTAATTGCCCTAGGAGTACGATTTGATGACAGGGTTACCGGCAATCTTAATGAATTTGCACGACATGCTAAAGTACTTCATATTGATATCGATCAAGCTGAAATCAACAAATTACGCCAAAGCCATTTAGGATTACAAGGCGATATAAAGCAAGTTTTACCACGAATAAATCAATCAGTTTCAATTGATAAATGGCATAAAAAAATTAATCAATTAAAAGCACAACATCCAACTCGTTATGATCACCCCGGTGAAGCTATTTATGCGCCAACTTTATTAAAAACTATCTCTGAGCGAAAATCAGCCAATACTATTGTCACTACTGATGTTGGACAACATCAAATGTGGACAGCACAACATATGCGCTTTAACCACCCTCAAAACTTTATTACATCAAGTGGACTTGGCACAATGGGATTTGGTTTACCATCGGCCGTTGGCGCACAGATGGCAAGACCCAATGACTGTGTAATTTGTGTATCAGGTGATGGATCTTTCATGATGAATGTCCAAGAATTAGCCACTATAAAACGTAAAAAATTGCCAATAAAAATCGTATTAATTGATAACCAACGCCTAGGTATGGTTCGCCAATGGCAAGAATTATTTTTTAACGAAAGATACAGCGAAACAAATTTATCAGATAATCCCGACTTTTTAATGCTAGCTAAAGCATTTGATATACCTGGGCAAACTATCAACAAAAAATCACAAATCGATACTGCGCTCGATAACCTATTCAATACAAAAGGAGCTTATCTTTTACATGTATGCATAGATGAATTAGCAAACGTATGGCCACTGGTACCACCCGGAGCCGCAAACGAAAACATGCTAGATAGAAGTTGTAGGGAGTAAGCAATGAAAGAACAAACTCAATACCAAATAGTCATAAAAGCTTATGACAAATTGGGAGCACTTGAACGTATATTACGGGTTATCCGTCATCGGGGTGGACATATTGAATCAATGCAAACGCAAACAATTGAAAACAACATACTAATTATGACATTAATATTAACCACTGAAAGATCGTTTTCGACACTACAAAATCAAGTAGCAAAATTAGAAGATGTAATAGTGATTGAATAATAACAATAGTAAACAACTTATTATTAAATAACATATTAAATTCAAAATAGTAAACTTTTTTAACAGCTAAATTAGCAATTAAGTATAGTACAATGTTTGACCGTTAAATCAAAAACATCTAAAGCAAGGTACATATTTAACAAATTAAAATTAAAATTAAAGAGGAAAACAAAATGGGCTCTACAGCGAAATCTGATTATATTTGGTTTAATGGTGAAATGGTTCCATGGGCAGATGCAAAAGTTCATGTAATGTCACATGCTTTACATTATGGAACTTCGGTATTTGAAGGTGTACGTTGTTACGATACCCATAAAGGTCCTGCCATTTTTCGCCATAAAGAACATGCACAACGGCTGTTAAATTCAGCAAAAATTTATCGTTTCCCAGTACCTTATTCTCTTGATGAAATCATGGAAGCTACACGACAAATCATCAAAAAAAATAATTTAAAAAGTGCTTATATACGTCCGTTAGTTTTTGTGGGTGATGTGGGTATGGGAGTAAACCCACCTGCTGGTTATAAAACTGATGTCATGATAGCGGCATTTCCATGGGGGGCTTATCTAGGCGAAGAAGCATTAGACGAAGGTATTGATGCAATGGTCTCATCTTGGCATCGCGTTGCATCAAATACAATTCCAGCCGCTGCTAAAGCAGGTGGTAACTATTTATCATCATTATTAATTGGTTCTGAAGCGAGAGCAAATGGCTTCCAAGAAGGTATTGCGTTAGATGTTCATGGACACTTATCTGAAGGTGCTGGTGAAAATCTCTTTATTATTAAAGATGGCATTTTATACACTCCGGTTTTATCGTCATCGGCACTACCCGGTATTACACGTGATGCAGTATTAACGCTAGCACGTGATATTGATATTGAAGTGCGAGAACAAACACTATCACGCGAATCACTTTATCTGGCAGATGAAGTCTTTATGACAGGTACAGCAGCGGAAATTACACCAGTTCGTAGTGTTGACCGCATCCAAGTTGGCATTGGCCGTTGTGGTCCAATTACCAAACAAATCCAACAAACATTCTTTGGTTTATTTAATGGTAAAACTGAAGATAAATATGGTTGGTTAGATCCTGTTAAATAACAAACAAAATCAAAAATCCGCCAAGTGTGCTGGCGGATGACTTTTTAACTTGTGATTAATTTTAAAAACTACAAACCGTTAAACACGGTTACTTGCATAAAAATTGGGAGCAGGAAATGCCGAAATATCGTTCAGCAACCTCGGTCGAGGGCCGAAATATGGCTGGAGCCCGCGCACTATGGCGTGCAACTGGCGTTAAAAATGAAGACTTTGGTAAACCCATCATTGCGGTGGTTAACTCATTCACACAATTTGTACCAGGACATGTCCACCTAAAAAACATTGGACAGCTAGTCGCCAAACAAATTGAAGCATCGGGTGGCATTGCCAAAGAGTTCAATACAATCGCAGTTGATGATGGTATTGCTATGGGACATGGTGGAATGCTTTACTCACTTCCTTCAAGAGAACTCATTGCTGATTCTGTCGAGTATATGGTTAATGCACACTGTGCCGACGCCATGATCTGTATTTCTAACTGCGACAAAATCACACCAGGAATGTTAATGGCTTCGCTTCGTTTAAATATCCCAACCATTTTTGTTTCAGGTGGACCGATGGAAGCAGGCAAAACAAAACTATCTGACCAAATCATTAAATTAGACTTAGTTGACGCAATGATTCAAAGCGCTAACCCAAATGTTAGCGACGCAGATAGCAAAGCCATCGAAGAATCAGCTTGCCCTACTTGTGGTTCTTGCTCAGGTATGTTTACGGCTAACTCCATGAACTGCTTAACTGAAGCATTAGGACTTTCATTACCGGGCAATGGTTCACTTATTGCCACTCACAAACAACGTGAACAACTCTTTTTAAACGCAGCTAAACGCATTGTTGAAATCACCAAACGTTATTATGAACATGATGATGTATCTTACCTGCCTCGTTCAATTGCAACAAAAGCGGCATATGAAAATGCTATGTCATTAGACATTGCTATGGGTGGCTCGACCAACACCGTATTACATTTGTTAGCTACTGCACAAGAAGGTGAAATCGACTTTACCATGTCAGATATAGATAGATTATCGCGAAAAGTCCCACATTTATGTAAAGTAGCGCCAAGTACAGCGCAATATCATATGGAAGATGTTCACCGAGCTGGTGGGGTTGTGTCAATTATGTCAGAACTAGATAAAGCAGGATTACTAAATCGCAATGTACACAACGTTCTAGGACTAACATTACAAGAAACTTTCACCAAATACGACATAACTCAAACTACCGACGAAGCAGTAAAAAAAATGTATCGTAGTGGACCTGCAGGCATTCGCACCACTAAAGCTTTTTCACAAGATTGCTATTGGGATTCACTTGACGATGACCGTGTAAATGGTTGTATTCGTGATAAAGCTCACGCCTATAGTCAAGACGGTGGACTTGCAATACTTTATGGTAATGTTGCACAAGATGGCGCAATTGTTAAGACCGCAGGCGTTGCTGCTGAAAATTTAATTTTCCGAGGCCCAGCAAAAGTATTTGAAAGCCAAGAAGATGCTGTTGATGGCATATTAGGAGGCAAGGTGGTTGAAGGTGATGTCGTTGTCATCATTTATGAAGGACCAAAAGGCGGACCGGGTATGCAAGAGATGCTCTACCCAACCAGTTATTTAAAATCCATGGGTCTAGGCAAAAAATGTGCATTGATAACAGATGGACGATTTTCTGGTGGTTCCTCTGGCTTATCGATTGGTCATATTTCTCCAGAAGCAGCAAATGGCGGCATTATAAGCCTTGTTCGTGATGGTGATATTATTGATATTGATATCCCAAATCGTAAATTAGTACTAGATGTACCAACTTCTGAACTTGAACGTCGACGAGTTGCAGAACTAGAACGAGGTGAAAAAGCATTTACGCCTCATAATCGAGTTCGTTACGTCTCATTTGCGCTTAAAGCTTACGCCAGTTTAGCAACAAGCGCAGACAAAGGTGCCGTACGAGATAAAAGTAAATTAGGTGGCTAATTGTGAAACAAGAAAATACTCAACTTACCGGTGCAGATTATTTAAAAGCAACGCTTTGTAGCGCCGTATACGATGTGGCAGAAGTAACTCCACTTGAAAAAATGGAAAAGATCTCAGCAAGAATACACAATCAAGTTTTTGTCAAACGCGAAGACCGCCAACTCGTCCACAGTTTCAAAATCCGTGGAGCACAAGCCATGATAGCCAGCTTAAGTGAAGAAGAACGCAAATGCGGCGTTATTGCCGCGTCGGCTGGCAACCATGCGCAAGGAGTGGCTTTTTCGGCTACAAAATTAGGCATCAGTTCTTTAATCGTTATGCCACTAACAACTGCCGATATCAAAGTTGAAGCTGTAAAAAGTTTTGGTGGTGAAGTATTGCTTTATGGCGCTAACTTTGACGAAGCCAAAACCAAAGCAATGGAACTAGCTAAAGAACAAAATCGCATCTTTATTCCACCATTTGATCATCCGCTAGTAATTGCTGGGCAAGGTAGTATTGCTATGGAACTATTACAACAAAATGCAAAACTTGACCGAATCTTTGTACCTGTTGGTGGTGGTGGGCTTGCCGCAGGCATTGCAGTGTTAATCAAACAAATCATGCCATCAATCAAAGTTATTGCTGTTGAGCCTAAAGACTCAGCTTGCTTAAAAGCTGCATTAGATGCAGGTCACCCTGTTGATTTAGAGCGTGTCGGACTCTTTGCTGAAGGCGTTGCTGTCAAACGAATTGGCGATGAAACATTCAGACTTTGCCGACAATATATTGATGATATTATTACCGTGAATAGCGACGAAATTTGCTCTGCAGTGAAAGACTTATTTGACGATGTACGTGCAATAGCTGAACCATCTGGCGCAGTAGCATTAGCTGGACTAAAAAAATATGTCGATCAGCATAACATCTGTGGTGAAAAACTTGCTCATATACTGTCAGGCGCTAATTTAAACTTCCACAGCTTGCGCTATGTATCAGAACGCTGTGAATTAGGCGAAAAACGTGAAGCGCTATTAGCAGTCACCATCCCAGAGAAGAAAGGCAGTTTTTTAAGTTTCTGTCAGCTATTAGGTGGACGCGCAGTAACCGAATTTAATTACCGCTATCATGATGAAAAATCTGCTTGTATTTTTGTGGGAATAAAAATTTCGAAAAGTGAAGAAAAAGATGAAATTATACAAGAATTTGCTGCTGCAAAATACCCTGTCGTGGATCTAACCGAAGACGAAATGGCAAAACTACATGTACGCTACATGATTGGTGGCAAACCTTGCAAACCGCTTCAAGAACAAGTATACAGTTTTGAGTTCCCTGAATCGCAAGGAGCGTTGCTTAAATTCTTACAAACGTTAGGGACTAATTGGAATATATCAATGTTCCACTATCGTAGCCACGGTACCGATTATGGTCGTGTACTTGCCGCGTTTGAAATCGACGAATCAACCCTTAACCAGTTTAATCAACACCTAACTGAACTCGATTATGGTTTCCACAACGAAACACATAATCCTTCGCTTAAACTGTTTTTAACTAATTAAGGTTAAAATTAGTAATTACTATCCGCCTATAAGGTGGATAGATTTAGTCAGGTTGTGATGGTTTCGTATTTTAGCCTTTTGACGGAAAGGAATTTTGGTGTCAAAAGACTAAAATATGAAAACAAACCAACTCCTAAACTATTTGGTACCTTCTAATAGAAAGTATGAAACGTTTTTACTAAAAATCATCTAATTTGATTGATATATCCTTTTACAATATTGATACTTTTTTCAAAGAGTTGTTTTTCATTTTCGTTAAAGTCGAGCTTGATCACTTTTTTAATACCATGTTGATCTAATATTGCAGGAACACCAATTGCAACATTTTTATAGCCATACTCTCCGTCTAAAATACAACTAAGCGCTAATGCTCGGTGGCTATTAGTAAATATATGTTGGCAAATTTCGGTTATGGTGCTAGCTATTCCATATTCAGTACAGTGCTTACGGTTAGCAATTTCAAAGCCCATCTCTCGAGCTTGGGTGCCAATTTCTTCAAAATCGATTCTATTTTTTTCTAAATTATTGAGATTAATCCCATAAACCGATGAATGAGACCAAACTGGAAACTGTGAATCACCATGTTCACCTACAATAAAGGCATCAATGCTTTGTGGACCAATATCCATTTTTTCGCCCAATAATCGACGCAAACGTACCGTATCAAGCCATACCCCTGTACCAATCACTCGATGACGAGGCAAGCCAGATAATTTCCAGACTTGATATGTAATGGCATCGCAAGGATTGGTGGCAATTAAAAATATGCCTTTAAAACCATTGTTAATCATATCAGGCACTATGTTGGTAATGATTTTAGAGGTTCCTGCAAGCTCTTCTGCACGGCTTTTTTGAGCTATGCCTGAAGTTACAGTGATAATCGCAATATCAATATCGGCGCAATCGGTCGATTCGCGTAAACTGACTTTAACCATATTTTGCCGATAGGCCGCCGCATCTAGTAAATCTTGTGCATGCCCATAGGCTAATTCTTTATTAAGATCAACAAGTGCAATTTCTTCGCAAATTCCTCGATTAACCAGTGTATAAGCGGTTGTTGATCCCACATTACCCACGCCGATAATCATCACTTTTCGCAGTTTCATATTAAACCTCGCTTTATTAAAAATAAAGATAAACAACAAATGTTTTCTATAGTATAAAACGTGATCAGTGTGATTTAATATATTATCTTTTCTACTTTAGCTATTATTTAAATAGACGAAATTAGCTACTATTTAATTTAGTTTTATATACAATGAATGATTAGCATAGCTATGTCATAAGTTAAGTCATGAGTTAATTGAAACCGTGCACTTTAAAAAAAATTGACTTTTACACTTTAAGTGATAATAATTCTCATTAACATTTAAATTTATTTTATTGCTATAAATAATTGGCAATGCAGTTTCACTACTACAAGTAATTAAATTGAAAGATATTTGTTAGATTTGTTAGGAACAATCACTGAATTTTGCTATTTGTTTATGAGTCAAACGCTAGGAGTCGCTAATGAAGTTCAATTTTTTGAAAAATCGTAAAATATTATTAAAGGTTATTTTAACTTCGTTAATTATTTTGACAGGTATGCACAAATCTGCACAAGCTTCAGAAAAGAAATTTAAAGTCGTTACTACCTTTACGGTTATTCAAGATATTGCGCAAAATGTAGCTGGTGATGCTGCTATAGTAGAGTCAATCACCAAGGTCGGTGCGGAAATTCATGAATACGACCCCACCCCGCAAGATATTACCAAAGTGCTTTCAGCAGATTTAGTGTTATGGAATGGCCTTAATTTAGAACTTTGGTTTAAACGCTTTTTTGAAGATGTAAAAGATGTCCCATCCGTTGTTGTGACTGAAGGTATTGAGCCGATGCCAATCCGCGAAGGAAGCTATAAAGGTAACCCTAATCCACATGCTTGGATGTCGCCAACACTAGCCTTAATTTATATTGAAAATATTCGCGCGGCATTTGTCAAATATGATCCTAAAAATACGGCTACTTATAATAAAAATGCTGCTGATTATATTGCTAAAATTAAAGCGCTTGATGCACCATTACGCGAACGGTTGGCCAAAATCCCTGAGGCAAAACGTTGGCTTGTGACCAGCGAAGGAGCTTTTAGTTATCTAGCTCGCGACTATAATTTGAAAGAAGCTTACTTATGGCCAATAAACGCTGAACAACAAGGCACACCTCAGCAAGTTAGGCAATTAATTGATTTAGTGCGAGCAAATGATATTCCTGTCATTTTTAGTGAGAGTACTATTTCAGATAAACCCGCTAAACAAGTGAGCAAAGAAACCGATATTAAATATGGTGGCGTTTTGTATGTCGATTCGCTTTCAACTAAAAATGGTCCTGTTCCAACTTATATTGATTTGTTAAAAGTGACCGTTGAAACTATTGCTAAAGGATTTGAAAAATAATGACTCAAATTTGCTTGAAAGTTGATGATATCACGGTGACTTATAATAATGGCCATACTGCAATTTATGATGCTAGCTTTAACTTAAACGGTGGTACTATTTGTGCTTTAGTTGGTATTAATGGTAGTGGCAAGTCAACGTTATTTAAAAGCATTATGGGAATGGTTCGTCCAACCCGTGGACGTGTAACTTTTAATAATCTCTCAGTAAAGCAAGCTTTAAAGCAAAATATCATTGCCTATGTGCCACAAACCGAAGAAGTCGATTGGGATTTTCCTGTTCTGGTGTCGGATGTAGTAATGATGGGACGATACGGGCATATGTCTTTTTTACGTATTCCAAGCAAAGAAGACAAAAAACAAGTTGATATTGCTCTTGAACGTGTGAACATGCTTGATTTTAAGCATCGTCAAATTGGCGAACTTTCTGGTGGGCAAAAAAAACGAGTATTTTTAGCTCGAGCATTAGCTCAACAAGGTAAAGTGTTGTTGCTAGATGAGCCCTTTACTGGAGTTGATGTTAAAACCGAAAATGCCATTATTGATTTATTGAAAGATCTGCGTGAAGAAGGCCATTTAATTTTAGTTTCAACCCATAACTTAGGTAGTGTTCCTGAATTTTGTGATCAAGTGGTATTAATTAATCAAACCGTACTGGCCTTTGGTCCAACTAAAACAACTTTTACACCGCAAAATTTAATGACCACCTTTGGTGGTGCACTACGTTACCTTAGTTTATCAGGCGAGAAACTGCATGATGACCAAGATCCTCGTAAAGTATCCATATTAACTGACGATGAGCGTGCGGCTATTTTTTATGGCGAAGGTAAGCATGATTCCCCCCATCGAGATTTATTGATTGACCATCACGATAATAAACCCAAGGAGTAACAATAAATGGAACTTTTACTTGAACCATTTACCTACGATTTTATGCTTAAAGCAATTTGGGTAAGTAGTATTGTTGGCGCTGCTTGTGCTTTTTTATCGGCTTTTTTAATGTTAAAAGGTTGGTCACTAATGGGCGATGCGCTATCGCACTCTGTTGTACCTGGCGTTGCTGGTGCGTATGCACTTGGACTACCTTATTCAATTGGAGCATTTTTTACTGGATTACTGGCGGCACTCGCAATTACGTTGGTTCGTGCCTTTACACGCTTAAAAGAAGACGCCACTATCGGTTTTATTTTTTCAACTTTTTTTGCCGTCGGTTTGTTAATTATTTCGCTCAATCCAACATCTGTTAACGCACAAACTATTATATTTGGTAATATTCTTGGAATTGATGATAGCGATATGTGGCAAGTGCAAATCATTATTTTGGTATCATTTATACTACTTTTCTTTTTTTGGAAGGATTTGTTAGTTGTCTTTTTTGATGAAACTCATGCCAGATCGATTGGATTAAAACCATTAAAACTAAAAATCCTATTTTTTACTATTTTAAGCGCATGTACCGTTGCAGCATTACAAACAGTTGGGGCTATTTTAGTAATAGCTATGGTTGTTACCCCTGGGGCAACCGCTTACTTACTTACTAATCGATTTTCTCGGCTATTGATTATCTCGGTTCTTATTGGCACTGTAACTAGTGCTGTAGGTGCTTGGATTAGCTACTTTTTAAATGGAGAAACTGGTGGCGTTATTGTAACGCTACAAACGCTAATTTTTATTGCCGCATTTTTATTTGCTCCAAAGCAAGGACTTATTGCCAATCATCTTCAGATCCGTAAAAGCCGTTTAAATAAAGGGAGAAAGGTATGACAGAGTTTTGGGAATTTATCTACTATCCTCTGACCCTTCCTCTTATTCAGCGAGCAATTTTAGCTGCACTAGCAACTGGTATAGTTTGTGCTTTGCTTTCTTGCTTTTTAGTTTTAAAAGGCTGGTCATTAATGGGGGATGCAATTTCGCATGCGGTTTTACCTGGAATTGTGCTGGCCTATTTAGCAGGTATTCCCATTATAATTGGTGCTTTTGCTTCAGGCCTATTTTGCTCGGTTGCAACAGGTTACATCAAAGAAAACAGCCGATTGAAAGAAGATACCGTAATGGGGATTGTATTTTCGGGTATGTTTGCTTTTGGTTTAGTATTATTTTCAAAAGTAGATACTTCACAGCATTTAAATCATATCCTATTTGGTAGTGTACTTGGCACTAGTTATGACGAGCTTAAAAAGATCATATTTATTGCTACAATTGTATCAATCTTAGTTATTATAAAACGCCGCGATCTTATGCTTTACTGCTTTGATCCGCTGCAAGCCAAAGTGGTTGGACTACCAATTAAACTATTACATTATGGTTTATTAAGTGTGTTAGCTTTAACCATTGTAGGTTCGTTAAAAATAGCGGGTATGATTTTAGTTATTGCTATGCTGATAGCTCCAGGTATAACTGCTTTTTCGTTAACTAAACGTTTTGAATGGATGTTAGTAATTGCTGTGTTGGTTTCCACAATTTCAACGGTGGCGGGCACCTTGATAAGTTATTATGCAGATGCATCAACCAGTGCTTGTATTGTTATTTTGCAGGCAACCATATTTTTATTTGCTCAGGTTTATCAGTTTATTACTAGCAAAAAATTACGCCACTAAAATTATTCTTGTAACTATTGCAAAGAAGCCGTTTTTAGAAATACTTTTTTACAGCTATAAAAAAACAGCGTAATGATATTTTTAAGCCATTTTACGCTGTTATTATTAATTTAATTGTTATTCATCATCCAAATATTTACTATTATCTGCATAATTATCAAAACGTGAAAACTGACCTTGGAATTTTAATCGAACTTTCCCAATTGGTCCGTTTCGCTGTTTTCCTAGAATAATTTCAGCAATGCCTTTATGTTCTGAGGCTTCGTTATAAACCTCATCACGATAGATAAACATAATCACATCAGCATCTTGTTCGATAGAGCCTGATTCACGTAAATCAGAGTTAACTGGCCTTTTATCGGCTCGTTGCTCCAAACTACGATTAAGCTGAGATAGTGCAACAACAGGAACTTGTAATTCTTTAGCCAAGGCTTTTAGTGAACGCGATATTTCGGCAATTTCTAAAGTACGATTTTCAGAAATATTCGGTACACGCATAAGCTGTAAGTAATCAACCATTATCATACTTAAGCCTTTATGTTCCCGATAAATGCGTCTTGCTCTTGAGCGTAATTCCATTGGCGTTAAACCTGATGAGTCATCGATATAGATGTTTTTCTTTTCGAGCAATAGCCCCATTGTGCTTGAGATTCTTGCCCAATCATCGTCTTGCAGTTGTCCTGTTCGAATTTTTGTTTGGTCAACACGTGAAAGCGAAGCTAGCATACGCATCATGATTTGTTCTGAAGGCATTTCTAAACTGAATATTAATACTGGTTTTTCTTGTTCTAGCGCAGCATTTTCGCACAAATTCATAGCAAAAGTGGTTTTACCCATTGATGGCCTTGCCGCAATGATAATTAAATCGGAACGCTGCAAACCAGCCGTTTTTTTATCTAAATCGATATAACCTGTTGAAACTCCTGTCACACCATCATGTGGACGTTGAAACAACTCTTCGATTTTAGCTACCGTTGCTTCTAGCACTTCGGTAATACTTTTTGGACCTTCACCTTGTTTAGTTCGGCTTTCAGCGATTTGAAATATTTTACTTTCCGCCAAATCTAAAATTTCGGTACTATCTCGCCCTTCTGTTGCATAACAGTTATCAGCAATATCATTTGATGCACTAATTAATTCACGTAAAATCGCTTGTTGGCGAATAATATCACTATAAGCAACAACATTAATCGCACTTGGTGTGTTTTTTGAAAGTTCAGCCAAATAAGCAAAACCACCGACATCAGCTAAAACATCTTTACTTTCAAGGCTTTCAGAAAGGGTAATTAAATCAATTGGTGTACCTTTACTGACCAATGTATGCATTTCAGAAAAAATTAGTTGATGATGGCGCGAATAAAAATCGCGATCAGTGATCATTTCAGATACAGCATCCCAACGTTGATTATCAAGCATCAAGCTACCAAGTACTGCTTGTTCAGCTTCAATTGAGTGTGGTGGAAGCTTGATATTATGCAAGTTTGATTTTTTCGCTTCTTGATTTCTAGAATCTTTATTTGTGCTTGTTCGATCAGTTTTCATTACATTTATCTTTCTAATTTAATTAACTTTTTATTGTTTGCTTATTATCCAACTTATTTTAAAAATAATGGGCCTAATGCTTGGGTTGGTATTTGATATTCTGATGGATAATCCACCTGAACTAAATATAATCCTTCAGGTTTTGCTGTTGCAGCAGCTTTCGTTCTGTCTTTAGCCTGCAAAAGTTCGCTAATCCATTCTGGATGTCGATTACCCGCACCAACTTCAAGTAAACTGCCCACAATGTTACGTACCATATGGTGAACAAACGCGTTAGCTTTAATATCAACAATAATAAATTCACCTTGTCGCCAAACTTCGATATGATGAATATTACGCCAAGGTGTTCTTGATTGGCACTGCGCTGCTCTAAAGGATGAAAAATCATTCTCACCTAATAAATACTGTGCAGCTTGATGCATTAAGGTTTCATCCAAAGGTAAATAATAATGCGATACTCCTTTAGCTAAAATTGCTGTCCGATAACGATGATTATAAATCACATAACGATAACGCCGAGCAGTCGCACTAAACCGCGCATGAAAACTATCATCAACTACTTGTGACCAACGCACCGCAATATTATCAGGTAAATGAGAATTCACTCCCATTGTCCAAGCACTAGCTGAACGCATGACTTGGGTTTCAAAATGAATAACTTGACCAGTTGCGTGTACACCAGCATCTGTGCGACCAGCACAAAAGACGTTTATTGGTGAATTAGCAATTGTCGATAGTGCGGATTCTAGTCTTTCTTGAATAGAATCAACATGCTGCTGTCGTTGCCAGCCAAAGTAATTACTACCATCATATTCAATACCAAGGGCAATTTTATATATAGTCATTAATGAGGATCTCAAGTGTCTCAATTAACATTAATGCACCTAAATAACGAATATTATCAGCAACTGACCAAAATTGAATTTGTTCATAATGGCCGTAACTGTGTCTCAAATTAGCCAATTTAATAGTTAGCTGACCTTCAGACTCTATACTAACTTCGGTCACTGGAGTTGGCATATTATCGCTTTGCACTTCAACCCCAAACTCGCTAAAACGTGTCATATCTAACTCAATCGGTAAGCTACTTGATACATTAATAGCTTGTGACACCCCATAAAACACAGGCACAATCACTGACTCAATAGAGACAGGAAGTTCATAATTACTTAATATTTTACGAATTTGATTAACTTGTGACTTTTCACCTAATATTGAATCATCATGTTCGTGCGATACGGGTAATAAGTTAAATGCCAATTGCTTGTCAAATAACTGATTATCAACTGGCATACCATTTAATAAGCGAGCGCTCTGTCCAGCCAGCTCATCTACTCCTGGCTTACCATACAATGAGGCCGGAATAAAACTGGTGACATGTAAATTGGTTAATAACTCAATATCAGTTAAAGACGCAACACAACGCAATAATTGGCACACTGTGGCACTAGCTACAGCTATAATGTTTTCATTACGGTATTCAGTTAATACACTGTTATTAACTTTAGGTACTACTAATGGAATATGATCCTGCTGAGCAAAATAGCCACTTGCATCAATCACTACACAACCTGATTCTGCCGCAATTTGTGCATATTTTTCACTTGTTTCATAACCAGCAACAAAAAAGGCAAAATGGCACTGGCTCCAATCCATTTGTGCACTATCGGTAACAGTTAAATTTTTACCAGCAAAACGAACAACTTCACCAGCACTATTGTCACTACCGACCAAATAGAGATTTTCAATTTTTAGACTATTGTCTTGTAAACTACGTTGTTGTAATAATTCAACTAGCGCAGAACCCACTTGCCCTGTCGCCCCCACAATAGCAATATTCCATGCAGACATATTTATAAACCCAAATAAAAAATTTAACGGTAATTATATCACTATATTGTCAAAGATAGCGGAAAAAGATATATAACAATAGCATTAGATGAATAGATTTTATTTGGCTGTGACTCTGAACATTAAAACGATAAGCCATCATTAAGATGGCTTGATACTGAGTTTTTGATAATACTCGAAAATGAATTTATCAGTTTACATTTTCACCGGTTATTTGACTATTCAACTAATAAGATGATTTTTTAGTTTTCACCAATAATTAATTCTCTTTTACTAATAAAATTTATTCTCGCTTATTATATTGATTTCCAAATAATACTAATTGGCTAACTCATCTTCCACGTGTTTGATCGCCTGTCGATATTGATCAATTAAGCAAGTCAAAACTTTGTCTAAATAAGGTTCAATATCACTTTCATAAATCGGCGCGGATGTAATTAAACACGTTGTATTTATATTTTGTTGTAATGACAACAATGAATCTTGCTGTTGTTTTTTATTATCAAATAATTTTATTTTTTCCTTTAGTTGATCTTGATAATAACGATAGACTCTAAAATCAAGACTATAATCAGAAAGGCCATTTTTAACTGATTGATTAAACAGTGCAATGGACTCTTCTAATGTTAAACCATATTCAACAGCGCCTTCGTGAGAATTAGTATTAAATTGATTAGGATAGATAATTTGATAAGATGCTTCTGGCATTTCAATTAGCATCTCTTTAAGCTCAAATTTCATATTACTAGCGTCAATATTATAATGCTTCCATAATGTAGAAAAAGTCCCAGACTCATCCTCAATAGGTTCTGCTTTTATTGTCAATAATGTGTAAATATCGCCACTTGGAGCAATATAGTAATGCTGATAGCCATTCCAAAGATTAGGATTATTAGAAAAAGAATTATTTGCTAAAAAAAGTTTATCTATTACCTGATTTTTGCTAATTAAAGATAACGTAATATCTCGCCCCAAATTAGGTAAATTGTCCTCATTTTTGATCTTAGGATTAATTGGGTTAATGCTCAATTTTAGTTGAAAATCATTACCATTATAGACAAAAGGATCATCATTAATCAATTTATCTAACTGTTTAAAATCAAATTTTAAATTATTCAACGGACAACGATTATCATATCTTAACTTGTCTTGCTTATTTAATTGATTATATTCATCTTCATTTTTTGCACAATCTTGCTTCAATTGCTGCATATTAACACTAATAAAAAAAGGATCACCACGATATTTAGGGTTGATATCAAGTAATTGACCATAAGCACAATAACTAAATGTAAACAAAATTGTACTAAGTAAAAATTTCTTTATCATATAAGGTTCCTTTTTCTTTCCTTATCTCATAAGGACTCAATTCTATCTTTTTTATTAATAATAAAACACAAATTTTTACCTGATTTTCTAGTAATCAACTTTTTTGTTTCAGTATTTTTTTGAGAACTCATATTTATCTAAGCTGATTTTAATATCTTTGATAAATATTTTGGAACATAGATCGACAAAACAAAATCTGATCCCTTACAAATTAGCTTAATATCCGTAAAGTAATAAGCCACTTTAATCAAAATTTATTCGTTAATATGACAAAAATCACTCTATCGGATATTGCTACAAAAGCTAATATTTCAGTTGCTTCGGTTTCAAGAGTATTAAAAAAACCACATTTAACATCCCCTCAAACTCAACTACGCGTTTATCGAGCTATTGAGGAATTAAACATGGATACATCAAAAAATTTTAAATCCTTTCAACCAATACACAACAGTAAAAAGATATTAATTATTGATAATCAACTTTTTTCAAAAAGTTTAATCAACCTTGGTTTAGAGCAATTTTTAAAAAAAGAGCAGTATCAACTGTTTTATTTACAGTTTCCTTATAACAATAAAAGCGATATCCATCATATTATTCGTTATGTAGCCCAAAATGCATTTGACGGAATTATTATTATCAATGACGCCCCGTATTTAAAAACACTAATTTCTTATAAAAATACATTACCACCCATTGTTTTAGTTAATCACTTTTCGCTTGATTTTATCTGTGTTCACTTTGATCATTTATTGATCGGATATCAAATGACAAAATATTTAACTGACAATTCTCATACCCAAGTTGCTATTTTACTTAATAATGACCAATCAATGGATTCCGCACTTTTGTTAAAAGGTTATAAGCAAGCTTTGTTACGCGCAAATATTACTGTTGAACCTCGATATATTATTCAAGGATGTTTTACCTATCAGCATGCTAAATCAGCTATTAAAAAATTAATAAATGGCAGAAAAACACCATCAGCCGTAATTTGCGCCGACAATTTTAGCTTATCTTATTTAGATGAAATTTATTACAAAGACCTACACCATCAATCACCTGATAGCATGGTTTTAGGGGCGTTACATCAAGCCAATGAAAGTAAATCCAAACTAACTAAACCGCTCACTATCTCGTATTTTAGCGCTTCTAAAGAACTTAAATATAATGAATTAGATAATTTATGTAGAATTAATAAACCATTATTTAAAATGGGGCAAAAATCAGCAACTTTACTATGTGATATTATTAAAGACACAACAAGGTCTATTAAACATAATAAAATTATCAATGTTGAATCAATATTTTACTAATACTTATACTATCCCAAAATACATTTTTCCATTTTGTTTTTACTCTTGTCTTTCGCTTCTCATGATATCACCGCCACGGTTAACCCTGATTTTTTGCGTTCATACTCTCCTTGATACGTCGTTTTCGCATCTAAATTGGTATCATGAATTTTTTAATTTTAAAAGCATATTTAACAACCAATTTCGACAAGATGACCATTCATTTGGATAAAAATAATTACAATCAATGTCATCTAATATAATCTTTTGTAGTTCTTTCTCGCTATAAGAAGATTCTAACAATGATCGAATTTCTTTTGTAACTATCCTCTAAAATAGTACAGCAAAAAGTAGTAAATTCGCTTTGGTAAAAATAACAGAGTACCAAATCGTCTTTATATTAAAAGATAATTCAGGCAAGGATTTTCTGAACCTAATTTAGAATCACAACTTCTGCTGTACTATTTGCTTGTTTTTTACAGTGGGGTTTAAACTAAGCAAAACTAGTTGATGAATGTTGATATTAAACGCTTTGGCAATAATTTATTATTATGCATTATACCAGCGCCAATAAATTGCTTGCCTTGATAAATTCGCACTAAGGTTTCAACTTGCGTGGAGCTTTCAAGTTCAATGGTTCGTCCTAATAATATATCTTTACCTTGCGTATCGCTAAGGGTAACTTTTGGGCGATCTTGCAATGGGCTGTCAACGGGCATTAGTAGATCATCTTTAAGTTCGATATTTTGTAGCTGTTCTAAGGTGACCATGTTTTCAATCGGGTAGTTGGAAACTTGTAAACGCCTTAAATAAATAACATGTGCTCCGCAACCCAATAATTCACCTAAATCATCAATAATGGTTCGGATGTAGGTGCCTTTTGAGCAGTGTATTTCTAACGTTAATTCGTTTTTTATGGCATCAAATTGGATAAATTGATTTTCGTAAACGGTAATTGGTCTAGCTTCACGTTCAACCACAATACCTTGGCGAGCATATTGGTAAAGCGGTTTTCCTTGATATTTTAATGCCGAAAACATAGTTGGCACTTGTAAAATATCACCGCGAAAATGTGTTAAAGCTTGGTTGATTTGTGATTCAGTCACTTTAACAGGTTTGGTACATATAATTTGACCATCAGCATCAGATGTATCGGTTCGTTCTCCTAGTTTGGCGATCACACGATAACGCTTATCTGAATCCAATAAATATTGTGAAAATTTGGTTGCTTCACCAAAACAGATAGGAAGCATCCCTGTCGCTAGTGGATCAAGAGCTCCCGTATGCCCTGCCTTTTTAGCATTAAATAACCATTTTACTTTTTGCAACGCATCGTTTGATGTCATGCCTTGCGTTTTGTCTAGCAACAAAACGCCGTGAAGATCACGGCGAGTTTTTTTTATATTCATCATTTTTTATACTGAAACACATAGTTACCGGAAACTTTTTTACAGAGTTCAGGACTATTTTTTAATATTAATCTTTATGACGCTCATTATCTTGTTTGATAACATCCGCCACCAAACTCGACATTTGCATACCTTTAACTAGCGACTCATCGTAAAAGAATTTTATCTCTGGAATGATTCGCAAACGCATCGCTTTGCCAATTAAGGTTCGAATGTAACCTTTAGCATCATTAAGTACCGTTAATCCTTGTTCAATAACTTGTGGATCATCGTCATTCAAAAAAGTCACAAAAACTTTGGCATACGAAAGATCACGCGAGATATCAACGCCTGAAACAGTTACCATACCAAGACGAGGGTCTTTGATTTCTCGTTGTAAGATAATTGCAATTTCTTTTTGTAATTCATGCCCAACTCGAGATGAACGATTAAATGCTTTTGCCATATCTATTTTCCTTATAAATGAATAAGCAAGGACTATACCTTGCTTATAACATCAAATACGTTGTAATTAGATCGTACGTTTGATTTCGATAGTTTCAAAAACTTCAATCGTGTCGCCAACACGAACATCGTTGTAGTTACGCACACCAATACCACATTCGGTTCCATTACGTACTTCGTTAACATCATCTTTAAAGCGACGTAATGATTCAAGTTCGCCTTCATAGATAACAACGTTATCACGCAATACACGAATTGGGTTGTGACGTTTAACAACACCTTCGGTTACCATACAACCTGCAATTGCACCAAATTTAGGTGATTTAAACACATCACGCACTTGAGCAAGACCAATAATTTCTTGTTTGTATTCTGGTGCAAGCATACCGCTCATAGCTTGTTTAACTTCGTCAATTAGATCATAAATAACAGAGTAATAACGTAGATCTAAATTTTCTGATTCAATCACTTTACGTGCTGAAGCATCGGCACGAACGTTAAAGCCTAAAATGATCGCATTTGATGCAGCAGCCAGCGATGCGTCAGTTTCGGTTATACCGCCCACACCTGATCCAATAATTTTAACTTTAACTTCATCTGTTGATAGTTTAAGTAATGAATCAGAAATCGCCTCAGCAGAACCTTGAACATCTGCTTTTAGAACAATATTGAGTTCAGAAACATCGCCTTCTGTCATGTTGGTAAACATGTTTTCAAGCTTCGCTTTTTGTTGACGAGCAAGTTTTACATCACGGAATTTACCTTGTCGATAAAGCGCAACTTCACGAGCTTTCTTTTCATCACGTACAACAGTAGCTTCGTCACCAGCTGATGGCACTCCAGACAAGCCAAGAATTTCAACTGGTATTGATGGACCAGCTTCAGTCACTTCTTTACCTAGTTCATTACGCATCGCTCGGATACGACCGTATTCAAATCCACAAAGTACGATATCACCTTTACGCAACGTACCTGATTGAACAAGTACTGTTGCAACTGAACCACGACCTTTATCAAGGAATGATTCAATCACAACGCCGCTTGCCATACCTGTTTCGTACGCGGTTAATTCAAGCACTTCAGCTTGTAGTAAGATGGCTTCAAGTAGTTGATCAATACCAGTACCTGCTTTAGCAGACACATGAACAAACTGAGTATCACCACCCCAATCTTCTGACATCACGCCATATTGTGCAAGTTCGCCTTTTACACGCTCTGGATCAGCTTCAGGTTTATCAATTTTGTTAACAGCAACAACAATTGGTACATTTGCCGCTTTAGCATGTTGGATTGCTTCTATAGTTTGTGGCATTACACCATCATCAGCAGCAACAACAAGTACTACAATATCCGTTGCTTTAGCTCCACGAGCACGCATTGAGGTAAATGCCGCATGCCCAGGAGTATCTAAGAAGGTAATTTCACCGCTTGCCGTTTTAACATGATAAGCACCAATGTGCTGAGTAATACCGCCAGCTTCGCCTGATGCGACTTTTGCTTTACGGATGTAGTCAAGTAATGAGGTTTTACCATGGTCAACGTGTCCCATAATGGTAACAACTGGTGCGCGCGAAACTTTTTCAGCGCCTGTATCACGGTCGCTCATGAGTGATTCTTCAAGTTCATTCTCACGACGTAATACCACTTTATGTCCCATTTCTTCAGCCACTAATTGTGCCGTTTCTTGGTCGATAACCTGATTAATGGTTGCCATTGCTCCCATTTTCATCATGGTTTTGATCACTTCGGAACCTTTTACTGCCATTTTATTCGCTAATTCAGCAACGGTAATGGTTTCACCAATAACAACATCACGATTAACTGCTTGGACAGGTTTAGTAAAACTTTGTTGCAACGTGCTTTTACCTTTCTTTTTATTATGGCCGCCACGAGTCACAGCTCGAGCTTCTTCACGTTCCGCTTTGCCTTCTGATAACTTGTTGCCTTTTTTCTGTTTAGTTTGTTTAGTATTTCGACCACGTCCACGAGCGCTTTCAACTTCACGATCAGTTTCATCTTCTGCTGCTCTAGCGTATTTAGAGGTTGTCACATGATAATCTTCATCTTCTGTATGATCACTATCATCAACTTCATTATATTGTTCTGCTAGCTTACGAGCTTCTTCAGCCATACGCTTGGCATCTTCCTCTAATTTTCGACGATTTTCTTCTTCCGCTTTACGTTTAATTTCATTCGCTTCAGCTTCTAATCGTGCTTTTTCTTCTTGCGCTTTTTTTACTTTTGGATCAACTGCTCGCTCTTGTGCCGCTTTCGCTTTTTCCTCTTGAGCACGCTTTTTCGCTTCTTCTTCAGCTTTCTTTTCTTTTTCTTCCGCTTCTTTACGCGCTTTTAATTCGGCTTCTTGTTTCGCTTTTAATTCTGCTTCTTGGCGAGCTTTTTGTTCAGCTTCTAAGCGTGCTTTTTCTTGCTCCGCCGCAATTTCAGCTGGATCGCGTTTAACAAAAGTTCGTTTTTTACGAACTTCTACTTTTATTTCTTTGCTTTTGCCACCACCGCTCGACACATTTAAGGTTGAGTGCGTCTTACGTTGCAATGTTAACTTTGTTGGACCTTGCTGAGGTTTTAAATGAGCAAGCAAAGCTTCTTTCTCCTTTTGTGTGACAGTGTCTGTTGCAGATTTCTTCATACCTGCATCAGCAAACTGTTGCAAAAGTGTTTGCACTGGTGTATTGATTTCTTGAGCCAGTGTTTCTATTGATACTTTGGTCATGTATTACTTTTCCTCAATTATTCATCTGCAAACCAACAAATATTACGAGCAGCCATAATAAAATCGCCAGCTTGTTCGTTTGTTATACCTTCAATTTCAGCTAAATCATCAGTACCTTGTTCTGCTAAATCTTCCAAAGTAATGATGTCATGTTGTACTAATTGATAAGCTAACTCTTGTGTCATACCAGGTAGATTTAGCAAATCTTGAGCTGGTTGTTTTTCGCCACTATTTGCTAGTGCAAGTGTTGTTAATGCATCTTTTGCTCGCGTTCTTAATGCTTCAACAAGATCTTCATCAAGTTCTTCAATTTCAAGCAATTCGTCAACTGGCACATAGGCAAGTTCCTCAAGTGAGGTAAAGCCTTCTTCAACTAATAGCTGTGCAAGCCCTTCATCAATATCAAGATGTTTAATCAAATTATTGATTGCAGCAAAAGATTCTGCATGATGTTTTTCTTGTAAATCTTCGTTACTCATCACATTTAGTGTCCAGCCAGTAAGCTGTGAAGCTAAACGGATATTCTGACCATTTCGACCAATGGCTTGTGGTAAAGTTTCAGCATTGACGGCTACATCCATGGTGTGTTTGTCTTCATCAACAACAATTGAAACAACATCTGCCGGCGCCATAGCATTAATTACGTATTGTGCAGGATTATCGTCCCATAAAACAATGTCAATACGTTCTCCACCAAATTCATTAGATACTGCTTGTACGCGCGCACCACGCATACCAACGCAAGCACCAACAGGGTCAATACGACGATCATTACTACTAACTGCAATTTTAGCACGTGAGCCAGGATCACGAGCCACGCCTTTGATGTCAATCATCTCTTCACCAATTTCAGGGACTTCAATGCGGAATAACTCTTCCATCATTTCAGGGTTTGAACGGCTAATGCATAGTTGTGCAGGTTTATTATTTTGTTCTACAAGATATAAAATACCACGGACACGATCGCCTATGCGGAAGTTTTCACGCGGTAACATATCATGGCGTGACATCATTGCGTCTGCATTGTTACCTAAATCAAGAATCACGCTATCGCGATTGGTTTTTTTGACAATTCCAGTCACAATATCACCAATACGATTTCTAAACATGTCAATGATCATTGCACGCTCAGCTTCGCGTACCTTTTGTACAATAACTTGTTTTGCTGTTTGTGTGGTTATACGGTCAAAAGCAACGGATTCAATTTGCTCTTCAACGTAATCGCCAAGTTTAACAGATGGGTCTTCGTATTGTGCAGCGTCTAATGTCATTTCTTTAGTTGGTTGCGTAACTTCATCAACAACAAGCCAACGGCGGAAAGTGTCGTAATCACCTGTTTTGTGATCTATTTTAACAACAACGTCAATATCAACATTATGCTTCTTTTTTGTGGCCGTTGCTAATGCGGTTTCTAAAGCTTCGAAAATTTTATCACGCGTAAGTGCTTTTTCGTTTGATACAGCTTCAACAACAGCTAAAATTTCTTTATTCATCCTTTACATCCGTACTCTATTTAAGGTTAAAATTAGGTACAATATTCGCTTTTTGAATATTACTAAAAGCAAATACTTCATCTTTATCATCTACAGTTAATGTAATCATTTGGCTATCGATAGACTTAATTCGTCCTTTCCATTTACGGCGATTAGCAACAGGTATACGTAGACTGACTGTAACTTCTTCACCAATAAACCGCTGATAATGCTCAAGCGTAAACAAAGGTCTGTCCATTCCTGGTGATGAAACTTCAAGATTGTAAGCATCTTTGATCGGGTCTTCTACATCAAGCACCGCACTGATTTGACGGCTTGCATCAGCACAATCATCAACCGTAATACCATTTTCACTATCAATATAGACTCGTAGTATAGGATAACGACCACGAATATATTCAACTCCGACTAATTCAAAACCAAGTGCATTAACTGGCTCTTGGATAATATCGGTTAATTGTTGTTCTATATTAGCCAAACAAACCTCCACAGCAGAAAATAAAAAAGGGCATAAAGCCCAACATTCTTTTTAAACTTACGCTTAAATCACTACACGAAAAAAAGCCTCGACATGCGAGGCTTACATTCAAAAACTAACTATAATGAAGCCACTTTATTCGAACTTTCAGACAATAACAGGATAAATTGGTTTATGAATGAAAATTTAAGTGGTTGCGGGGGCTGGATTTGAACCAACGACCTTCGGGTTATGAGCCCGACGAGCTACCAAGCTGCTCCACCCCGCGATAGATGAATGAGAATTATACGGCATTTTAAATAAAATGCAACTGCAAATCACACTGATTTTATCAGTAAATTTAAAATTATTAAAAATATGCTACACGTCAATTTTAATATATATACCACTTAACTTAAGCATAATTGTTTAACTTATATTGGCACAATAATTCCATTTTCAAGCCTATTATTGTGCCCACTATTTAGTACCATAAAGTAATATAAATTACTTGCTAGTTGCCTGTTTCATTGATTGAACAAATTTGGCTAATTGACTAAGCATTTGTTCGGGATTGTCGAGGTTTTTCTCAATAATCTTTACTGTTGCCGATCCGCTAATTGCCCCAACTGCACCGGATTTAATCGCTTCGCTAACTTGAGTCGGTTCTGAAATACCAAACCCTTGTAACGCAGGTGGAGCGCCAAACTCAACTAATTTTTTGATCAGATGGGTAAGCGGTTTGTTAGCTCGATTTTCAGCACCAGTAACACCTGCTCGTGATACCAAATAGGTATAACCTTTGCCTTGCTTAGCAATACTTTGAATGACTTTATCATCAGCATTTGGTGGACAAATAAAAATCGGTGCTATATTGTATTTTTCGGCGGCCACTGTAAATTCTTGTGCATATTGAGCTGGCAAATCAGCAATCAATACTGAATCAACTCCCGCTTTGGCACACTTGGCATAAAAGTCGTCGATACCATTTTTGAAAACTAAATTAGCATAAATAAGTAATCCTATTGGAATATTGGTGTATTGCGCTCTGACATTGGTTAAAATTTCAAAACACTTTTCAACTGTTATTCCTGCTTTAAATGCCCGAATATTGGCATTTTGAATAGTTGGACCATCGGCCATAGGATCTGAAAATGGGATCCCTAGCTCTAGTGCATCAGCGCCAGATTCAATTAAAGTTTGAATGATTTTAAATGACAGTTCTGGCGTTGGATCACCAACTGGAACAAAAGGAACAAAAGCACCTCGTTTTTCGGCTGTTAATGTTGCAAACAGTTTTTGATAACGGCTCATTCTATTTCTCCTTTTGCTTTTAAAATATCATAAACGGTAAAGATATCTTTATCGCCACGCCCTGACAGGTTAACTATTAGTAGCTGTTCTTTAGTTGGATTTTCTTTTATCATTTTCATAGCATAAGCTAATGCGTGTGATGATTCTAACGCAGGAATAATACCTTCATGCCGTGATAACGCTTTAAATGCATCAAGCGCTTCATCATCAGTAATTGACACATAATCAGCACGACCAATACTATCTAAATACGCATGCTGTGGACCAACTGATGGAAAATCTAACCCTGCCGATATTGAATAAGATTCTTCAATTTGTCCTTCTTCCGTTTGCATCATCGGTGATTTCATACCGAAATAGATGCCAAGCTTACCATGCTTTAACGAAGCGCCATGTTCGCCACTTTCAATCCCATGACCTCCTGGCTCTACACCAATTAATTTGACGGATTTATCATCAATAAAATTAGCAAACATACCAATTGCGTTTGAACCACCACCAACACAGGCAATGACTGCATCAGGCAAACGTCCTTCTTTTTCAAGGATTTGTTGTTTAGCTTCACGGCTGATCATTTGTTGAAATTCACGTACAATTGTTGGAAAAGGATGCGGACCTGCTGCAGTACCTAACATATAATGTGCTTTTTCATAACTGCCAGACCAATCACGTAATGCCTCGTTACACGCATCTTTTAACGTTGCTGATCCCGTTTCAACTGGGATGACTGTTGCGCCCATCAACCGCATTCTAAATACGTTAGGTGCTTGGCGTTTAACATCTTTTGCACCCATATAAATTCGGCATTTTAAGCCAAGTAGTGCGCAGGCTAAAGCCGAAGCAACACCATGTTGCCCTGCACCTGTTTCGGCTATAATTTCAGTTTTGCCCATTCTTTTAGCAAGCAATGCTTGTCCTAAAACTTGGTTAGTTTTGTGTGCACCACCATGCACTAAATCTTCTCGTTTTAAGTAAAGCTTGGTTTTGGTGCCTGCCGTTAGATTTTTACATAAAGTTAATGCTGTTGGTCTACCAGCATAGTTAACTAATAAATCGTTAAACTCTTTCTGAAAGTTTGGATCGTTGATTGCAGAGATAAAAGCATCTTCAAGTTGTTCAAGCACTGGCATTAATATTTGCGGGACATATTGCCCACCAAATTCGCCAAAGTAAGGATTTAATTTAGACATAACCATTCCTTTTTTAAATTAAAAAATTAAATTTGTTCAAATACTGCTTGGATTTTCTGTTTATCTTTAACTCCTGGTGAAACTTCAACCCCTGAATTAAGATCAACACCAATCACATTCGTCGCTAAAGCTGATTTAATATTTTCTGGATTAATGCCTCCAGCTAAAATGACATTATTTAGATCTTGATTATCAAGTAGCGACCAATCAAAGCTTTTTCCTGTACCGCCTGCACCATGATCAAAGATATAACGAGACACTAATGGATTGGCATGTTCAGGTACAGCACCATCAATACTTAATGCTTGCCAAATTTGACAAGTTTTGGGTAATTCTTGGCGCAATGTTTTGATATAGTTTGCATCTTCATCTCCATGCAGTTGCACTGCATATAAAGATAACTGTTTTGCTATTTGGCATACGGTTTCAATATCTTCATTTCGAAATACACCAACCCAATTAAGCGGTGCTGCAACAATAACTGTTCGAGCCTTAATTGGCTGTATATAACGTGCTGAATTTGTGACAAAAATCAAACCACCATAAACTGCACCAGCTTGATAAGCACTAACAGCATCTTCGGGACGTGTTAAACCGCATACTTTATTTTCGCCTAACATCACCTTACGAATTGCCAAAGTTAAGTTTGGTTCAGACATTAACGCACTGCCAATTAAGAATCCATCTGCAAAACGACTCAGTTCTTTAACCTGATTGTGAGTATAAATACCCGATTCACTAATAATAATGCGATCGTTAGGAATTGATTTGGATAAGGCTTTTACCCGATTTAGATCAACCGTCAAATCCCTTAAGTTACGATTATTAATACCGATTACTTTCGCACCCAGTTGTATGGCTCTTTCAACTTCGTTTTCAGTACTAGCTTCTGTCAATATCCCCATATTGAGCTTATGAGCAATGTTACTTAGATGACGGTATTCATCATCCGTCAATACAGATAGCATTAATAGTACTGCGTCAGCTTGATAATAACGCGCTAAATAGATCTGATATTCATCAATAATAAAGTCCTTACAAAGCACGGGTTGTGTGATTTCATTACGAACTATGGGTAAAAATTCAAAGCTACCTTGAAAATATTTTTCATCAGTCAATACTGAAACTACTGAAGCATAATCTTTATAAACTTTAGCAATAGCGGCTGGATAAAAATCATCCCGAATCAATCCTTTTGATGGCGACGCTTTTTTACACTCTAAAATAAAAACCGTTTTAGGTTGATTTAGCGCTTGATAAAAATTGCGATCACTAGGGAATATCGCTGATTTAAAGGTATTAATTGGCTTTACTGCTAACTGCTCAGTTAACCATGTTTGTTTATCGTCAATGATCTTTTTTAGTACTGTTGCCATTTCAACATTTTTTACTAATGCTGCAATTGCCATGTTATTCTCCACTTATTATCTTGCTGCTAGTTGTTGTAATAATGCATAAGGTTTACCACTTTGCATCATTTCAATTGCCCGTTGTGCATTTTGTTTTAAATTTGACTCGCCAAATAAGCTCATTAACATCGCAACATTAGCGGCAATTGCTGATTGGTGTGCTGGTTTTCCGTGACCTTGTAAAATGGCAATTAACATATCACGATTCTGCTCAGGTGTACCCCCTTCAATATCTTTTAAGGTAAATGTTGGCAAGCCAAAATCGTCAGGTTTAAGCGTAAAATAACGAATTTCACCATCTTTAACTTCAGCAACGTCAGTTTCGCCATGAATAGCAACCTCGTCCATACCTGCGCCATGCACCACATAAGCATGTTTATAATTAAGCATTTTTAATGTTTCAGCAATCGGTTGGATCAAATCTAGATGATACACGCCTAATAAAATACGTTTAGGACGAGATGGATTAATCAACGGCCCTAACACATTAAAAATGGTCCGAGTTTTTAATTGTTGGCGTATTGGTGCTGCATGGCGAAAACCTGAATGATATTGCTGGGCAAATAAAAAGCACACGCCAAGTTCATCTAATGCCTGACGAGATGTTTGTGCTGACATATTTAATTTAATGCCTAAGGCAGAAAGCACATCGGAAGAGCCTGATTTACTTGATACACCACGATTACCATGTTTAGCCACTTTATAACCCAATGCTGCAGCCACAAAAGCACTAGCTGTTGAGATGTTAATGCTATTGGTGCCATCCCCCCCAGTACCAACAATATCAGTAAAATCATAGTCTGGAGAATCAAAATGATCGGCATTCTCAAGCAATGCTAAAGCTGCCCCTGCTATTTCATCCGGTTTTTCACCACGAACTTTCATACTAATTATTGCGGTAGCCAATACAGTTGGTTCAATCTTACCTTGAATAATTAAATTAAATAGTATTTTACTTTCCTCTTGTGTAAGGGTTTGCCCTAAATATAATTTATTAACAATAGGTTGAATATTATACTCTTGCTTATCAACAATAGCTTCCTGTTTTGGCTTCTCTTGTTTTTGTGGAGGATTTAGTGCCCATTTAATAGTTTGTTCTAATAATTCTACACCTTGAATGGTTAATATCGATTCTGGATGAAATTGAAAACCACAAACCCGATCCTCATCATTACGAACTGCCATTACAATATTATTGCAAAGCGCATTGATGGTTAGTGTTTTTGGAATATTTTCACCTTTTAAAGAGTGATAACGAGCCACCGGTAGCGGATTTGGTAATCCTTTAAACATCGCTTGCTCATCATGCTCAATTAAAGATGCCTTACCATGCAAAATATCGCCAGCTGGCACAATCGCTCCACCATAGGATTCCACAATAGCTTGATAACCAAGGCAGATACCAATAATAGGCAATTTACCTTTTAAACGTTTTAACAGTTCTGGCATGCATCCAGCGTCACTTGGCGCTCCTGGACCTGGTGATAACATTAAAATAGGGTTTTGCATTTGTGACAATTTTTCAATAATTACATTTGCAGGGATAGTATTTCGATAAATCGTCACACAATGCTTACTATTACGTAATTGATCGACCAAGTTATAAGTAAAAGAATCAATATTATCAATAAATAAGATATTAGCCATTAGAATACACCTTCTACATTATGCGCTGCCATGATAGCTCGAATAACTGCACGTGCTTTATTACGTGATTCATCAGATTCTGATTGTGGCTTTGAATCTAGCACCACACCACTGCCAGCTTGTACTGTCGCTATGCCATCTTCGACATAGGCACTTCGAATCACAATACAGGTATCAAGATCGCCATTCGCGGTAAAATAGCCAACAGCACCACCATAGCTACCACGTTTAACTTTTTCTGATTCAGCAATTAATTGCATCGCACGAACTTTGGGTGCTCCTGTTAATGTTCCCATATTCATAGTGGCTTGATAAGCATGAAGCGCATCTAAATCACTGCGTAACTGACCAACCACACGCGAAACTAAATGCATCACAAAAGAGTAACGATCCACTTTTAACAAATCTTTAGTATAACGAGTACCGGGTTTACAGATACGCGCTAAATCGTTGCGCGCTAAATCAACTAACATTAAGTGTTCGGCTAGTTCTTTTTTATCGGTGCGCATTTCAAGTTCTAACCTACTATCTAAATCAAAATCAACTTCACCATTTGTGGTTAATCCACGTGGACGAGTACCGGCAATTGGGTAGATTTCAACTTGATTAGTTGCTTTAGTATACTTAAGTGCACTTTCAGGTGAGGCTCCAAATAACACAAAATCACTATCTTGCATATAAAACATGTAAGGGCTTGGATTATTGGTTTTTAATACCTGATAAGCCGATAATGGCTCAGGGCAAGGTAATTTAAAACGCCGTGAAGGTACTGCTTGAAAAATTTCCCCCTGCTCAATTGCATCTTGCATTTTTTTGATAACTGTATTGAAATCATCATCACTTTTATTACATGTCACATCAATATTAGTAAGGGACTGAGTATGGATGGCTTTCATTGGGCTATTTAATGTTGCTTGTAAATTAGTTAACCGTTGTGTTAAGCGCTCAGTTTCTTTTGAATCAGAAGTGAAAACCGTCGTTTTTAAAATGGATTTATGATCTTTATGATTTATTTCTAATATTGTTTCAGCTAAATAAAAACAGAAATCTTGACAACGCTGCTCTGTAGGTAAATTAGGTAAATTTTCAAATCCAGCGACAAGGTCGTAACAAAATAGCCCACCAACAAAAATCGCATCTTGACCACATTGTTCAGGGATATTCACAATAGTCAATAATGTGCGTAATGCATCAAAAACTGATAGCGACTTTAATCTTGAATCTTCATCTTGCATACTATCAATAGTGGGAAATACCAATTTAAGTGTTTGTTCATCCACTTGTACATTATCTAACTTGTCTGTAAAAGCCTGTTGTAATAAAGGTAATAGCTTTTCACCATTTGTGGTCAATGCCTTAAAAGTCACTTCATTATTTATTGCCGAAATACGTAATGCACTATCGACAATCATGACACTTTTAATTCCTTGCTTATTATCAATTTCGGCTGATTCTAGTAACAACGTTGCCGGTTTACTATCGCACAATTGATAAAACACTTGAGTTGGATCTTGATAATAACCAATGGTTTGGGTTATTTGTGTTAATGTCGGCTTATTCATTGTTGGCTCTCTACATTTAAATTTTTATTTAGCTGATTCGTTTAACATCCAAAAACTAAAAAACCCGCATAAAGCGGGTTGTGTAAAAAAGACAATACATCATTACATCACCCGCAAAAGGTAACGCACCACCAACCAAAGCTGGTGAATTGACGAGTAATAAGATGTAAATATTGTGCTTTCATAATTTTTATCGATTAAAAATAAATTTTGTACTATTAAACTAGTTCAATGATGTAATGTCAAGTGAATATTTTGTGCACAGCAATAAAATTGCTATGGGTGAGTGATTGTGATTTTTTATAAAGGACACAACAAAAATGTATGCGTCCTTTTACCAAAATTAGCGCAATGGCATTTCCGATTGCACAACTTTAATGTGCTTAAGTTTTGATTCTGATTTCGACCTCCTAACATGGTTTGTAATCCACAATTTATGATAAGGTTGGCACTGTGGCCCTAAATAGATCTTATCAAGATAACCTTCTACTTTTTGACCATAATTCACAAACAAACTATTGGCATAATCATAATCAGCTGGTGCTTGAATTTTTTTATCAGCAATATGGGTAATATAAATCATTCGGCATTCATCTTCGTCTTCAAACGCCGCATGTTTAATTAAGCAAGAAATGGGCATTATTGCTAAATTGATTAATTGATCGAGATTGCTAAGTGCTTTCAACTTCTTTTTTCCTTTTAATTTTTTAATGATTTCCCTTATCTTATTTAAATTATTTCGAATTTTTGCTATTTTATCTTCTTCACCCAATGAGTCTATATAATTATTCCATTCCTCCTCAATCGTCTTAGGTGGACTACCTTGGTGTTCCAAGTAAAAAGAAAATTTATTACGTTTTGCAATACTAATATATTTACTATTAGGATCAAAATAGAGACAACGGAATAATGGTAAAGGCTCTAAAGAACATATATTGTTAGAGTCTCCATCATCTTTATTCTCTTCAGAATCGCTTTTGGTTACTTTCACTTTTGTATCATAACTTAAAAGAGCAACACTATCAGGATTGATACTATTTTCAACTTCCTTGCCAAAAAAAGATTCATTAAACACCAGACTAACACCTGAACCAATAATATTGTTTTCATTGCCATATAAACGAAATTGATTTAAACAGTTATGGTTAAAGGTAAAACTGGTTAAAAAACTTTTTATTTCACTATTGGGATCGTTGTTCATACCTAACCAATTGCTGAGTAGTTGGTTTTCGGTTGGATCATTCATAAAATCGACAACATTTAAACGAACATGACTATCATTTTTTAAAAGCTCAAATAACACACTAGGATTGGTATAGTGTGCAACCCGTCGTTCAAATTGTTGCGCAGGTTTGCTTTTTGACTTGCCTAATTTAAAAGTAACAAGCAATTCCTTTTGAATTTTCTCAGTTAATTTTCTTATTTGACAAATAGGCTTGATAACTAACTTATCTCGTTCCTCTCTAGTTTTAAATAAATCGTTTTCTTCAATATTAGATACGGCTAACATGATTTGGGCTATCACAAAATTTTCGAATAATTCATTTATATAACCCACCTTTTGATAATAATCACCAGCTAAAGCTGGTTTTGAATTAGTAGTTTTTTTGTCAAAATAAACAAAATCTCCTAATGCACAATTAGCTACATTAAAAATAACAGGATTGTTACTATTACAGCATTGTAAAAAAGCTTTATAAGCCTTTTTAGGCTCATTTTTTTCATCTTGGTAAATCCTACCTAAATTACATTGTGCTAGAGCATAGACTTCAGCATTATCCTCTCTTTCAACCTTGTTATAATATAATTCTGCCTCTGCTATATTTTTTTTATCTTTATTAAAATGGTAAATCCTACCTAAATTAAATTGCGCTAGAGCATAGGCTCCGGCATTATCCTCTTTTTTAACCTTGTTATAATATAATTCTGCCTGCTCAATATTC